>JBDIAG010000634.1:0-3105 GCA_039812305.1 Actinomycetales bacterium
CGCCCACCGCCAGCCGGGATAGCCGGCCGCGTCGCAGTCGAAGTAGTGCGTGACCAGGCGTTCGCCCTCAACTTGGACGGTGAGGTGTTCGCCCACCGACGTGGCGCCGGCGACGCCCAGAGCCGCGTCGCGCGCCACCTCCACCGCCGTGGCGGCTACCGCGTCCAGCCGGGCCCGGGCCATCCGCTCAGGCCTCCAGGTCGTCCGCGACCGCGCGCAGCACGGCGGCGACCTTGCGGGCCCCGGCCTTCTCCGGGTAGCGACCGCGCCGCAGCTGCGTGGAGACACCGTCGAGCAGCCGGATGAGATCCTCGACAATCACCGTCATGTCCTCGGGCTTCTTGCGCGTGCTGGCGGCGACCGAGGTCGGCTCGGTCAGCACCCGGACGGACAGCGCCTGCTTGCCCTTCCTGCCGTCGGCGACACCGAACTCGACCCGGCTGCCCTGCTTCACCACCACCCCCGCGGGCAGCGCGGACGCGTGCAGGAACACCTCCTCGCCGGAGTCGGACGCGAGAAAGCCGAAGCCGCGATCGGCGTCGAACCACTTGACCTTGCCTGTGGGCACTGCGATGACCTTCTATCTGCGGGTGTTTTGCTCAAGAGTATCGGCTCCGCGGCGGTGCTGCCGACCCGCGTGAGCGGTCTCAGCCGGCCGTCTCAGCGCCAGCGTCCGGGATCGCGGAGCAGCTCGTTCATCGAGCCCGAACGGAAGCCTCGCGGGTCCAGATCGGCCTGCGCGAAGCCCGTCTCCAGCACGCTCGCGACGAGCCGTTCCCCAGCGGACGGGGTGAGGGTGCCGAGAAGCTCCCGATCGAGCTCGATCCGGGCGGCGTTGTCGCCGAGGTCGCGGACCCGCAGGTTGGTGACGCGCAGGCCGAGAGCGTCCGCGGTGGCGCGCAGGGCGCCCTCCGCGCGGTCGACCCGGGCCAGCCCGGACGGCGTGATCGTGACGCCGTAGGCGATCCGGCTCGACAGGCACGCGGCGGCCGGCTTGTGCCAGGTGGGCAGGTCCCACCGGCGGCTGAGGGCCCGCACCTGCGCCTTGGTCAGCCCCGCGTCGAGCAGCGGCGTGACGGCGCCGCGCTGGGCGGCGGCCCGGATTCCCGGCCGGAAGCCCGCCACCACGTCGTCGGCGTTGGTGCCGGTGGCCACATGCGCCAGGCCGTGCCGCTCTGCCAGCGGCCGCAACCGGTCGAGCAGCTCGGCCTTACAGTGGAAACAGCGATCGCCGGCGTTGGCGCGATAACCCGGACGGGCCATCTCGTCGGTGGCGACCTCCAGCCAGCGCACGCCGAGGCTGGCCGCGAACTCGCGGGCCTGGTCGGCCTCCCCGGTGGCCAGGGAGGCGGAGACCGCGGTGGCCGCGGCAACGCGGTCGGCGCCCAGGGCGCGGGCGGCGGCGGCCAGCAGCAGCGCCGGGTCGGCGCCGGCGGAGAACGCCACCAGTACCGATTGCAATTCACGCAGCCGACGGGTTAGGGCAGCCTCACATTGGTCGAGGTCGTCGGCGGTGCTGTGATGGTCCGCTGTGGGCACGCGACCAACTCTAGGTTGAGGGGTGAGGATGGCTGAGCGCGGGATCGACGTCGGGGCGGTCTCGGACTTTCCCGAGTCCGAGGGCGTCGCGATCCCGGGGGACGAACTCGGGGTCGACTACGACATCGCGATCTGCAACGACGCCGGTGAGCTGTTCGCGGTCGACGACCTGTGCACGCACGCCGAGGCGTCCCTGGCCGACGGCTGGGTGGAGGACGGCTGCGTCGAATGTCCGCTGCACGCGGCCACCTTCTCCCTGTGCACCGGCGAGGCCCTCAGCCTGCCCGCCACCCGCCCGGTCCGGACGCATCGGCTGGAGATCGTCGACGGCCGGGTGGTCGTCTACCCGGGCGAACCCCGTCCGCCGTCCTGACTGAAGCCGACCTGACGCGCCATCCCGGTGGCTCCCCCGGCGCGTACCGTTGTCCTGATGTCCACTCCGGTTCGCAGCCTGGCCGACGACCTGCGGGATCGTCCGGCCGCGGATCTGGTCGCGCTGCTGCTGGCCCGGCCCGATCTGGCCGATCCGTTGCCGGCCGACCTCGCCTCGCTGGCCGCCCGGGCCGGTACGCGGGCGAGCGTCCACCGAGCGTTGTCCGAACTGGACGCTCCCACCTTGGCGGTGGCGACCGTCCTCACCTTGCTCGATCCGCCGGTCAGCCTGGCCGAGCTGGCCCGCGGCTGCGCCTCGACGCCGCAGCGGCTGCGGCCGATGCTGCAGCGACTGCGCGACCTGGCGCTGGTCTTCGGCGGGTCACGCACGAATCAGCCGGTGCGCGCACTCGTCGATGTGCTCGGACCGTATCCGGCGGCGCTCGGTCCGCCGATCGCGGATCTGCTGGCGACCGCGCCGGCCCGTCTCGCCGGCGTCTGCGCGACGCTGGGCCTGCCCGCGGACGTGCACGAGCTGGCTCGACATCTCCGCGCCCACGCCCGGGACCTGGTGACCGCCGGGCCACCGCAATGCGCCGAGATCCTGGCCTTGATGGGAAGGACCGCGACCGAATCGCCCGCGGAGCCGGAGACTGCCGGCGCCGGCCCGGTCCACACCGCCGGTCCGAGCGGGACGACCGGCCCAGCCAGCACGACCAGCCCAGACAGCACGACCAGCCCAGTCAGTGCAGTCAGCCCAGCCAGTACCACCAGCACAACCGGACCAGCCAGCGCAACCAACCCAGCCAGCCCGGTCGGCCCAGCCAGTACCACCAGCACAACCGGACCAGCCGATACCACCGGCGCCATCGGCCCGGTCGGCGATCTCCCGGGGGCCGAGCGCGATCTCGATCCGTCCTCGCAGCGTCCGCTGGACTGGCTGCTCGCCCGGGGCCTGCTGGTTCCGCTCGGGCCGGAGCAGGTGGTGATCCCGCGCGAGGTGGGGATCGGCCTGCGTGGCCACGTCCTGCGGCTGCCGGAGCCGCCCGTGCGGCCCGGCAGCGGGTCGGCGCCGCCGGCCGACCCGGATCGCGTCGCCCCCGGGGCCGCGACCGAACTGGTGCGGCTGACCGGCGAGCTGATCGCGATCCTGCAGGCCGATCCGGCCGCGATCCTGCGCAGCGGCGGTCTCAG
>JBDIAG010000635.1:0-3095 GCA_039812305.1 Actinomycetales bacterium
GATAGGCGGCCACACTGGCCGGCTAGCGCACGTCCAGCACGTCGAGCTGGTGGTGTGGGATACCACGTCGTTGCGAGACGGGAGTCTTCGCGGTCCCGATGTCCATGCCTCGGTACAGCTGGAAGGCGTCGGCGTTGACGATCTCGCCGCCGAGGGTGGCGGCCAGGTCGAGGGCGAGATCGGACTTTCCGGTGGCGGTCGCCCCGACGACTGCAATCAACGGCACACGCCCATTATCCGCGCCGGCCGCCACCTCGGGTTACGGTGCTGTGCGTGGAGAGTTCCTGACGATTGGCGTGCCCGGGTCGCGTGGCGAGCGAGGCAGGGTGTGGCGGAGCCACGGTGACCGATGCCGCGTGCCATCAGACGCCTGACCCGGGCCCGTCCAACCGTCAGGTCATTCCAGTGCACCGCCACGTTCCGGACGGACCGGGATCGACGAAGGAGGCACCATGGGCGCGTTCGACAACCTCCGCGCGAAGGCCGAGAAGGTTATCGCCGACAATCCAGACAAGGTCGAACAGGTGAGCGATGCGGTCATCGACCGTGCCGGGGATGCGGCGGACAAGGCAACCGGCGGCAAGTACACCGACCAGATCGACGCCGCGAAGAAGGCGGCCGACGACCGCATCGGACAGTGATCCTCGGCTTCAGCCGTTTGCCTTGACCCGGATCCACGGAATGTACTGGTCGCTGTTGGCGTAGGTCTTCAGGCTCGGGAAGCCCTCGCTCGGCATCGTCCCGTCGCTGTTGCGCTGGCGGGCCCGCACCGCCGAGTACCAGACCCCGGTGTAGTCCTGACGCCAGCACGAGGCCGGCAGCACCGCGGAGGCTGAAGCGCTGTAGTACTCGCCGCTGGGAGTCGGGGTGGCGTTGGTGACGAACACCCACGTGCCCTCTTCGAACGCCGGATAGAGGCCGCCGTGGTACGCCTGATGGCACTCGAAGCGCACCGGATACAGCGTGTGGGTGACCGTGGCCTTCATCGGGATGGGTGTGGACCGGTTGGCAAACGTCTGGTCGAAGTCCGGCCCCGTTATCCGGCAGCCGGCCAGGACGGCCCCCACCCCCGCGAGAGCCATCACCTTCGTGAGCATGCGTCGACTGGGCATCCTCAGTCCCCTCCTGCTGAGTCGACGACCGTGTTGTCGTCGGTTGAATGCTGATGGAGAAATGCCGGTCGTGATACGTGTTCTGCCATTTCGTCATGGTTTCGCGCCCGAACCGCTCGGCGGGCGGGGATGCCGGGAGGCACGCTAGGCTCGGCTGGCGCATATCGGGCCGGCTTCGGGAGAGTCATGATCGTCGTCACCACGCTGGAGGTACCGGGCTACCGCATCGACGCGGTGCTGGGCGAGGTCATGGGGATGACCGTCCGCAGCGCCAACGTGGGTGCCAACTTCGTCGCCGGCTTCCGCTCGCTCGGCGGAGGTGAGATCACCGAGTTCACCAAGATCGTGTACGACTCCCGCCAGGAGGTCATGCACCGGATGGTGGTGGAGGCCGAGCGGCGCGGGGCCAACGCGGTGGTGGCGATGCGCTTCGACACCGGCTCCATCGGCCAGAACTTCACCGAGGTGTGCGCCTACGGCACCGCCGTGGTGGTCTCCCCCATTCCCGAGGGCGAGCCGGGCGCGACTGCCCAGTCGGCGCAGCTGGTGCGCCAGACCGCCGCCCAGCAGGCGGCACAGCACTCGGGTCAACCGCACACCGGCCAGTCGTACCCGGGCCAGACGCAACCAGGTTCGCCGGGGGTGGGCCAACCATCCGGCGTCGATCGGAGCCCGCACCAGCCGGGGCACGGAGGTGACGTGCAGCCAGGCCCGCAGGACTCGGCTCAGCAGCGCCCCGGCCCGGGTCCGGACCTGCGCAAGCCGCCACCCGGATAGAGCGGAAGTCCAGGTAGAGCGTTCCTACCGAACCGAGCACGCAGAGGTCGAGCACGAGGACGCCGGAACCACCGGCGCGGGCTGGCCCTGCGGCCGCACGCGCGGCAAGCCGAGCGAGACCCCCACCGGCGTGGCGGTCGCCGCCTCCCTCCGGGCCTGCCAGGCGTCCCCGGCACGCGAGCGGCGCACCTCGAACAACCCCCCGGAGACTCCCGAGTCGGCGACCAGGTGATGCGGCGCCGCGTAACTGACCTCGCAGGTCACGAAGTCACCCGGGCGGGGCTGCTCGGAACCCTCCGGCAGACCGAAATGCACCAGGCGGTTGTCGCGGGCCCGGCCCGACAGCCGGGCCGTCGCCCCGTCCTTGCGGCCTTCGCCCTCGGCGACCAACACCTCGACCGGACGCCCGAGCTGCGTCTTGTTCTCGTCCCAGGAGATCTGCTCCTGCACCTCGATCAGGCGGTTGTACCGTTGCTGGACGACCGCCTTCGGCAGTTGGTCCGGCAGGTCGGCGGCCGGCGTGCCCGGCCGGATGGAGTACTGGAAGGTGAACGCCTGGGCGAATCGCGCCTGGCGGACGACGCCCAGCGTGCCCTCGAAGTCCTCCTCCGTCTCGCCCGGAAAGCCGACGATGAGGTCGGTGCTGATCGCCGCGTGCGGAATCCGCTCGCGCACCTCGTCCAGGATGCTGAGGTAGCGCTTGGTGCGGTACGACCGGCGCATCGCCTTCAGCACGCGATCCGAGCCGGATTGCAGCGGCATGTGGAGCTGCGGCATGACGTTGGGGGTCTCCGCCATCGCGTCGATGACGTCGGAGGTGAAGGCCGCCGGGTGTGGACTGGTGAACCGGACACGTTCGAGTCCGTCGATCTCGCCGCAGGCCCGTAGCAGCTTCGCGAAGGCCCCGCGATCGCCGAACTCGACCCCGTAGGTGTTGACGTTCTGGCCGAGCAGCGTGACCTCGACCACGCCGTCGGCGACCAGCGCCTTGACCTCGGCCAGGATGTCGCCGGGCCGCCGGTCGGTCTCCTTGCCACGCAGGCTGGGCACGATGCAGAACGTGCACGTGTTGTTGCAGCCGACGCTGATGGACACCCAGCCCGCATAGGCCGACTCGCGCCGGGTCGGCAGAGTGGACGGAACGACCTCCAGCGACTCCAGGATCTCGACCTGGGCCTCGTGGTTGTGCCGGGCCCGGTCCAGGAG
>JBDIAG010000636.1:0-3094 GCA_039812305.1 Actinomycetales bacterium
TGCGTATCCGGAGATGGCGCTCACCGGCTACGCCGTCGACGACCTGTACCTGCAGGACGTGCTGCTGGCCGCCGTCGAGCAGGCGATCGACGAGATCGTCACAGCCAGCGTCGATCTGCGACCCGTCCTGGTCTTCGGGGCACCGCTGCGAGACGGCAACCGCGTGCTCAACTGTGCGGTCGTCGTCCATCGCGGAAGTGTGCTCGGGGTGGTCCCGAAGTCATACCTGCCGACCTACCGCGAGTTCTACGATCGCCGGCATTTCGCGCCCGGCGACGACCGACGGGGCAAGACGATCCGGCTGGCCGGAGCGGACGTCCCGTTCGGGCCCGACCTGCTGTTCGCCGCAGACGATCTGGCCGACCTGGTCATCGGCGTGGAAGTGTGCGAGGACATGTGGGTGCCGGTGCCACCCAGCGCCGAGGCGGCGTTGGCCGGCGCGACCCTGCTGCTCAATCTGTCCGGCTCGCCGATCACGGTCGGACGAGCCGAGGACCGGCGGTTGCTGGTTCGTTCCGCGTCCGCGCGCTGTCTCGCCGCCTACGTGTATACCGCTGCCGGGCAAGGAGAGTCGACGACCGACCTGTCCTGGGACGGGCAGACCATGATCTACGAGTGCGGCGATCTGTTGGCCGAGGGCATGCGCTTCCCGGCCGAGCCGGTACGGACGATCGCCGACGTCGATCTGGGCCGGTTGCGTCAGGAGCGCCTTCGGCAGGGCACCTTCGACGACAACCGGCGGACGCTCGCCGAACGCACGGACGGATTCCGGCGGATCGGGTTCCGGCTCGACCCACCGTCCGGCGATCTCGGACTGTTGCGCAAGGTGGACCGGTTTCCCTTCGTGCCGGACGACCCCGACCGGCTCGCCCAGGACTGCTTCGAGGCCTACAACATCCAGGTCAGCGGTCTCGAACAGCGCCTGGTCGCGATCGGATCGCCGAAGATCGTCATCGGCGTGTCCGGAGGCCTGGACTCGACCCACGCGCTGATCGTCGCGGCCAAGGCGATGGACCGACTCGGCCGGCCACGCACCGACATTCACGCCTTCACGATGCCGGGATTCGCCACCGGCGAGGCGACCAAGGGCTACGCCACCGCGCTGGCCACGTCGCTGGGCGTGACCTTCGAGGTGCTCGACATCACGACCGCCGCGCGCCAGATGCTGGACGATCTCGACCATCCGTATTCGGAGGGGGCCGAGGTCTACGACGTGACGTTCGAGAACGTCCAAGCCGGATTGCGGACGGACTATCTGTTCCGGCTCGCCAATCACCGCGGCGGAATCGTGCTCGGCACCGGGGATCTCTCCGAGTTGGCTCTCGGCTGGTGCACCTATGGCGTGGGCGATCAGATGTCGCATTACAACGTGAATGCGGGCGTGCCGAAAACGCTGATCCAGCACCTGATCCGTTGGGTCATCTCGACGGATCAATTCGAGTCCTCGACCAACGCCGTGCTGCGGGACATCCTGGCCCAGGAGATCACCCCGGAGCTCGTGCCGACCAAGGCCGGCGCCAAGCCGCAGTCGACCGAGGACTCGGTGGGACCCTATGCCCTGCAGGACTTCACCCTGTTCCACGTGCTGCGTAGAGGCGACCCGCCGAGCAAGATCGCCTTCCTTGCCTGGCATGCCTGGCGGGATCCCATCTCGGGTGACTGGCCCCCCGGCCTCGAACCGGAACGCCAGATCGGCTATGACCTGCTCACGATCCGGAAATGGCTGATCGTATTCATCCGCCGGTTCTTCGCCAATCAATTCAAGCGATCGGCGCTCCCCAATGGCCCGAAGGTCTCCGCCGGGGGGACGATGTCTCCCCGCGGGGACTGGCGGATGCCGTCCGATGCCTCGCCCGCCGCATGGCTCGCCGATGTCGAGGCCAAGGTTCCGGCCTTCGACGACTCAGAGACGAGGTCTGCGTAGCCGACTCGCCACGATGTGAAAGGCGAGGATGTGTTTGCAGGGACCACGACTCAGGCCGTGTTGGGCGAACCACGGACAACTGCAGGTCGGGTCGCCGTCCCGGAGACGGACGAGGTAGTCGACCTCACCTGAGCGGACGGTGGCTCCGTTGCCGTCGAAGTCGACGGCGGCATCCGCGACCAGGTGACGAGCATCGCGCAGTCGCGGATTCATCACCTCGATCTGCTCCGTCAGCCACGGCAGCTCACGGTGGAAGTACGCCTGCTCGGCCGGGTCGTACCCGACTCGTCCGGTCGCGGCGAGAAAGGCCATCACGGTCAGCAGGCGACTGCGGCGCAGTCCGGCCTGGACGGACAGCCGATCGAGGTCGATGGCCGGGTCGTAGGCCAGCAGAGCGCTGACCAGGTGGGCGTCCTCGGCCGCCCGGTCGTCCGCGAGCGCGAAGAGCAATCCGCCCTCGCCCGAGAATCCGCGCATGGCCGCCGGACTCAGTGTGAGCGAGAGCCGAGCGGCCGGCAGGTCGAGTTGCCACACCGAGACGCCGGGACCCGACTCGGCCGGGCCGTAGACGGTCATGGAGGTCGCATGCCGCAGGGCCGGCTCCAATGCCCGCAACCGGGCCGCGCCACCCAGCGGAACGGCAGCGGCGAGCGGGCGGGAGCTCAGTCGCAGCCCGTCCCTGGACGGCACCGCGTACATCACCGACGCGCCATGGGAGGCGCGCGGCAGCCCGGCGAGGAATCTCCGGGCCGCGGCAACCGGATAAGTGCCCCTCTTCACCAGGCCGGCGGCCACCGCCTGAGCCTCCGCGAAACCCCGCACCCACCGCAGTGGCAGAGTCACCTTCGGCTCGGTGATCCGGGCCCGGGCGGTCGTCACCGTCACGTCGCGACCCACCGACAGGTGCAGCGGCTCACGTCCGCGGACCTGTGAAAGCGCCGCTCGCAGTGGCGGATTGACGTCGACATTGGTCGTTCCCGGGGCTTGCGGCGGCGCGGACAACCCACCCGGCAGGACGTCGTATCGCGCCGCCACACCGCAGCAGAGCGAGAAGCTCTCGAATCGCAGCCGGTCTCCATTGCTGGTCACCACCGGATCGGCGCGGGCGACTCTCGCCGCCACCATCCCCGGCGGCGTCCAGAATCGGCTCGCGGCCGCGCTCGCCACGAC
>JBDIAG010000637.1:0-3093 GCA_039812305.1 Actinomycetales bacterium
GAGCGCCTGAACGCCGCCCGCGAGGCGTCGGACAGCTAGTGCTTCTCGGTCGCTGCAGGGCTGAACCCGCCGGGTCGTCTCCCGACCACCAACCGCTGTTCCCGCCGGCCGATCGCCGACGCGGCCACGCCGGTGACGTCGGCCCCGCTCAGACCGCGGACCGCTACTCCGCCCGCTGCACGGCCGTCGCCAGCTCCGCCAGCTCGTCCCGGGTGGCCGTTCCGCTCACCACGATCGCCGGGCCGCCGATGTCGCCGTGGACGAGGCTGACCCGGTTCTCCCGGGAGACCCAGGTCGCCCACTCGACTCCGTCGATGTCCACCGGTGTCGCCACGTCGTCCCCCTCGGTGGTGGCGTTGATGAACCAGAGATCCGTCGCCTCCCGCGTCATCTTGACGCCGGCATACTCCTTCGAGCCGGTCAGATAGCCGATGTGCCAGGTGGCCGGCAGCCCGTCCTTCGCCGGCTCGCGACGGGCGCTGGTCGCCCGCCAGTCCTTCGGCACGACCGGCACGACGACCGGCACGTCTCCGGCCTGTTCGGCCTGCGCGGAAGCGACCGGCAGATCCGCCTCCGGGATCATCTGGGTGTCGGGACGCGGCACGAACCAGTAGATCCCGACGACCACGACGCCGATCACGGCGAGCGAACGCACCATGTCGAGGGCGGTCTTGCGGAGGATGTTGCGTTCCTTGGCGCGCCGGGCGGCCTCGGCCGCGACGGCCTCCGGAGGGGAAGCAGAGTTCTGCACGGAAGCAGTCTCTCAGCCTGGGTGGCGCAGCCGAAATCACCGACCCGGAATGCGTCCGGCAAGCTCACCGAAAGCAAGCCAAAGCCAACCAGCCAAGCAGGCCAGCCAAGCCGGTCGGACGCCACCGGCCCCACGAAATCGCAGTCGGCAGAACCGAACGCGCCCACCCGTCCCGTGGGCTCGTAGGGTTCGAGGTAAACATTCGGAAGGGATGACATGAACAATCGGGAGACCG
Organism: Actinomycetales bacterium; assembly: GCA_039812305.1. Classification (GTDB taxonomy): domain Bacteria; phylum Actinomycetota; class Actinomycetes; order Actinomycetales; family CAWJMD01; genus JBDIAG01. The sequence continues at coordinate 987 of JBDIAG010000637.1, forward strand.
TCGTCTGCGTCGGCGAAGCGCTGGTCGACATCATCGAGCACGTGGGGTCGTCGGCCCCTTCCGAGGAGCATGTCGGCGGGTCACCCGCCAATGTCGCCTTGACGCTGGGACGGCTCGGGCAGACGTCCTACCTGCTGACCCACATCGGTACCGACGACCGCGGCAAGCGGATCGCCAGTCACCTCGGCGACTCCGGCGTCGCCCTCATCGACGGATCGAGCGGTGCGGAGAAGACGTCCACTGCCGCCGCCAGCATCGACCCGACCGGAACCGCGAGCTACGTCTTCGACCTGCGCTGGGAACTCCCCGACCCGCTGCCGCGGATTCCCGAGGGCACGTCCTGCCTGCACACCGGCTCGATCGCCGCGGTGCTCTCCCCCGGCGGCGACCAGATGGTCGAGCTGATCAGGCGGGAACGGGAGAACGTCACCATCAGCTACGACCCCAACCTGCGGCCGGCCATCATGGGCAGTCCGGAGGCGGTTCGCGATCGGGTGGAGGAACTGGTCTCGCTCTCCGACGTCGTGAAGATGTCGGACGAGGACATCGCCTGGTACTCCCCCGGCACCGATCCCGAGGAGATTGCCAGGTACTGGCAGGGGCTCGGCCCCAGCCTGGTCGTGGTCACCCGGGGCGGCGAGGGCGCCGTCGGCTACACGAACGAGGGCCGGGTCGAGATCGCCTCCCTGCCGGTGACGGTCGTCGACACCGTCGGAGCGGGCGACACCTTCAGCGCCGGTCTGATCGACGGGATGGCCTATGCCGGCCTGCTCGGCGGAGCCAAGCGTGAGCGACTGCGGACGATCAGCAGCGGCGCCGCCAAGGCGATCATGGAGCATGCCGCGCGACTGGCCGCCGTCACGGTCAGCCGGGCCGGGGCGGACACTCCGTGGCGACACGAGGTGTACCCGGACCAGGCTCAGGTCAGCAGGGACGAGGGCTGATCCGGGCCGGCACCCGACTCGACGGCGCCGCACACGACGATGTGTGCGGCGCCGTTGTCATGTCCGGCCCACCGTGCCGAACGGGTCGCCGCCGGCCCGGAGACCGACGACGGGTGCGCCTCGAAGGCGTGGATCCCGCGGGGATCACGTCCGGCTGATCAGCACGCTGAATCCGGTCAGGGAGTGCAGAAACGAGCCCCGGCGCTGCCCGGATTGCACGCCCCCTGCACAAAGTGCGCGGCCGGACTTGACTAACCGCACACCAACTTCGGCCATTGGTGCAGTCCGCTTATTGAGAGTGCGCGAGCGGCGTCGCTAGCCTGACCGAACTGACGGCCCGCATCCCACGAGGGCACGGCCGCTCTCGCGCGAAACATCACCGATCGCTCACACTGCCCGACGGCGCGCCGGCCTGCCGGCTGCGCCCAAGGAGGGATGCCCACATGGCCTTGGCTCAACAACTTCTCCGGCGTAAACCCATCACCCCACCAGCCGCCGCCCCCGGCGGACTCCAGCGCCGGATCGGCACGTTCCAGCTCGCGATGTTCGGCGTCGGCGCGACCGTCGGCACCGGCGTCTTCTTCGTCATGCACGAGGCGACGCCGCTCGCCGGCCCGGCGGTCGTCCTGTCGTTCATGCTCGCGGGACTGGCGGCGGGCCTGTCCGCCGTCTGCTATGCGGAGATGGCCTCGGCGGTACCGGTCTCGGGTTCGACGTACTCCTATGCCTACGCCACGCTCGGCGAGATCGTCGCGATGGGCGTCGCGGCGTGCCTCCTGCTCGAGTACGGCGTGTCGACCGCGGCCGTCTCGGTCGGCTGGAGCGACTATCTCGGGCGGCTGATCTCCGACCTGATCGGCTGGCAGCTCCCCGACGTCATCGCCGCGGGCGCGGCCGAGGGCGGCATCGTCAACCTGCCCGCGGTCGTCCTCGTCTTCCTGTGCGCGTTCCTGCTCGTTCGGGGCACGAGCGAGTCGGCGACCGTCAACGCGATCATGGTGCTGATCAAGGTCGGCGTCCTGATCATGTTCGGGACCATCGCCTTCACGGCCTTCAACGCCGACAACTTCACCGACTTCGCGCCCCACGGCGCCACCGGCGTCACCGCCGCCGCCGGCACGATCTTCTTCACCTTCATCGGCCTGGACGCCGTGTCGACGGCC
>JBDIAG010000638.1:0-3091 GCA_039812305.1 Actinomycetales bacterium
GAGGTGAGCACGAGGGGGTTGACCTCGACCAGGGTGGCGTCCTCCCCGGCGTAGACGTCCCACAGCTTGAGCAGGACCGGCACGATCCTGGGCTTGAGCTCGTCGTCGAAACCGGCCGCGTCGACGATCTCGGCCGCCTTGACCTCGTCGATACCGACCAGCGGGTCGACCGCGACCCGGGCCAGGGCCTCGGGACGCTCGACTGCCAGCTGTTCGATCTCCATCCCGCCCTCGACGCTGCACATCGACAGGATCGAACGGTTCGCCCGGTCGAGCAGGATGGAGAAGTAGTACTCGGCCTTGATGTCGGCTCCGGACGCAACCAGAACGCGATGGACGGTATGGCCCTTGATATCCATGCCGAGGATCGCCTCGGCGACCTGCTCGGCCTCCTCCGGGGAACGGGCCAGCTTGACGCCGCCGGCCTTGCCTCGCCCGCCCGTCTTGACCTGCGCCTTGACGACGACGAGGGCGTTGTTCTCGAGCAACTTCCCGGCGGCGGCACGAGCCTCGGCGGGCGTCGTCGCCACAATGCCATCCAGCACGGGCACGCCGTGTTCGTCGAACAGGTCTCGGGCCTGATATTCGAAGAGATCCACTGTGAACGTCCTTACGGTTGCGGCCTCTGCCGCGGCTGAGCCTACCCGCCGCCTCCGACAATCGACGCGCAGGCGTGGTTGCCAGTGGCTGCACAAGCGTATAGCGTATTGATCGTGCGTATAGCAGGGTCGTCCGCCTCCCGCCCGGAGTCGGATCTCACCGCCCGGGCCCGGATCCGGGATGCGGCCATCACCTGTTTCGCCGAGGAGGGCTTCGGCGCCTCGGTGCGCACCATCGCGACTCGCGCCGGGGTCACGCCCGGCCTCATCACCCACCACTTCGGCTCGAAGTCGGCGTTGCGCGCGGAGTGCGACGACGAGGTGCTGCAGCGGTACAAGGCCACCAAGACCGACGCCGTCGACCGGCCCGGCCCGCACCTGCTCGAAGGGCTGACCGGCCCGTCCACCGATTGGCAGCTGCTCGTCTACATTCTGCGCGTCATCCAGGCGGGAGGCCTCTCGGCCGCCGCCTTCCTGGAACACCTCGTCGACGACGCCCGCGAGGTGATGGCACACGGCGTGGCCAGTGGCCTCGTCCGCCCCTCGCGGGACGAGGAGTCCCGTCTGCGCTACCTCGCCCACCAGGCCATCGGCGCCCTGCTCGTGCAGTTCCTGACCATGCCCGACCTGCCCCCGGCGGAGTTCGCGCGGACTCTCCGGCGAAGCCTGCAGGAGACGATCCTGCCCACTCTCGAGCTGTACACCGAAGGGATCCTGGCGGATCGCAGCATGCTCGAGGACTACCTGCGCTTCCGCGACGAATCGCCTGCCGGCTGAGCACCCCTCTCGCGGCTGAGCACCACTCTCGCGGCAGACACACTCACGCATCGAGGAATCCACCCACGCATCGACGAAGGAAGGACCATGTCCACCCACGAACTGGCGATCGACGTCCGGGAGCTGACCAAGAGCTTCGGACGGGTGCACGCGCTGAACGGCCTCGACCTGACCGTCCCGGCCGGCGCGGTCACCGGCTTCCTCGGGCCGAACGGCGCCGGGAAGACCACGACGATCCGGATCCTGCTCGGCCTGGTGCTGGCCGGCGGCGGCCGGGTGCGGGTGCTCGGGCGCGACGCCTGGCACGACGCCGTGCAGCTGCACCGTTCGATCGCCTATGTGCCCGGCGACGTGTCGCTGTGGCCGAATCTCACCGGCGGGGAGGCGATCGACATCCTGTGCCGCCTCTCCGGCCCGCTCGACCCGGCCCGGAAGGCGGCGATGCTGGAGCGTTTCGAGCTCGATCCGACGAAGAAGGCGCGCACCTACTCCAAGGGCAACCGGCAGAAGGTGGCCCTCGTGGCGGCGCTCGCCAGCGAGGCCGAGCTGCTCATCCTGGACGAGCCCACCTCTGGGCTCGACCCGATCATGGAGGCCGCCTTCACGGAGTCGATCGGCGAAGTCAAGGCGCAGGGCCGCTCGGTGCTGCTGTCCAGCCACATCTTCGCCGAGGTGGAGAAGCTGGCCGACCGGGTCACGATCATTCGCGACGGCGTCACCGTCGAGGCGGGCACGATCGCCGAGCTGCGGCATCTGACCAGGACCCAGTTGACGATGACCCTCGACGCCGGTGTGGACGGCCTGGCCGGGCTGCCCGGCGTCCACGATCTGACCGCGGCCGAGGGACACGTCAGCCTCGCGGTCGACGACACGCAGCTGCCGCAGGTGCTGGCGGCTGTCGCGCGCCTGCGTCCCACCTCTCTGGTCGCCAGCCCGCCGTCACTGGAGGAGCTGTTCCTGCGCCACTACGGCGACGAGCTCGCCGCGATCAACGGCACGAGCGCGAGGGCGGCACGATGACCACCGAACTGGCCGGCACCGCGACGATGACCCGGTTCGTGCTCCGGCGCAACCGGGGACGGCTGCTGGCCTGGCTGATCGCCCTGGTCGCGATGTTCGCCTTCGTCGCCTCCTATTACAAGACGCTCTTCCCGACCCAGCGCGCCCTCGACGACTTCGCGGCGATCAGCGACACCCCGGGGGTGAAGGCGCTGACCGGGCTGGCCGCGGCCGCCGACACGATCGGCGGCGCGGTCTGGACGAAGATCTGGATGACCATCGTCGTCGCGCTGGCCCTGGGGGTCGTCTTCCTGGTCACTCGCAATGGCCGGGCCGAGGAGGAGCTCGGCCGCGCCGAACTGCTGCGCTCGCGGGTGCTCGGCGTGCACGCCGCCTCGGTCGCGTCCTGGTCGATGGCCGCCCTGCTGTGCCTCGCGGTGGGCGCCGGCGTCGCCGCCGTGTCCATCGCCGAGGGCCTCGATCCGGCCGGAGCGGGCATCACCGGCTCCGTGGTGACGGGTGCATCCGTGACCGGGATCGGCCTCTTCGGGCTGGGCGTCGCGGCGGTCACCGGGCAGGTCGCCTCGACCTCGCGGTCCGCCAATGCCCTGGGCGCCATCGTCGTCGGTGCCTGTTTCGTGCTGCGAATGATCGGCGACCTCGGCACGCCGGCGCTCACCTGGGCCTCACCCATCGGCTGGGGTGAGGAGATGCGG
>JBDIAG010000639.1:0-3080 GCA_039812305.1 Actinomycetales bacterium
ACGGCCTGCCGCACTACGGTCACCTGCTCACCGGCTACGTCAAGGACGTCGTCCCGCGCTACATGACGATGCGCGGCACGCGGGTCGAGCGCCGCTTCGGCTGGGACACCCACGGACTGCCGGCCGAGCTCGAGGCGGAGCGGCAGCTGGGCATCAAGGGCCGCGGCGAGATCCTCGATCTCGGCATCGAGAAGTTCAACGACGCCTGCCGCGGTTCGGTGCTGAAGTACACCCGGGAATGGCAGGAGTACGTCAACCGGCAGGCTCGCTGGGTCGATTTCGAGAACGACTACAAGACGCTCGACGTCACCTTCATGGAATCGGTTCTCTGGGGCTTCAAGCAGCTTTTCGACAAGGGCCTGGTGTACGAGGGTTTCCGGGTTCTGCCGTACTGCTGGGTGGACGAGACGCCGCTGTCGAATCACGAGCTGCGGATGGACGACGAGGTCTACCAGCCCCGGCAGGATCCGTCCGTCACCGTCTTCTTCCAGCTGGAGACCGGCGAGCGGTTGATGGCCTGGACGACGACGCCGTGGACGCTGCCCTCCAACCTCGCCGTCGCCGTCGGCCCGGACCTCGACTACGTCGCCGTCAGCCACGAGGACGACCACACCTACATCCTCGCCGAGGCGCGGCTGGCGGCCTACGCCCGCGAGCTCGGTGAGGACGCCGAGAGCCGGATCGTCGCCCGCTACAAGGGCTCCGAGCTGGTCGGGCGCCGCTACACCCCGCTCTTCGGCTACCTCAGCGACGTGGAGCGCTTCGGCACCGGCAACGCCTTCCGGGTGCTCGACGGCGGTGACGAGGTCACCACCACCGACGGTACCGGGGTCGTCCACATGGCGCCCGCCTACGGTGAGGTCGACCAGCAGATCTGCGAATCCAACGGCATCCCCACGGTTCTCACCGTGGACGACCGGGCCCGGTTCACCTCCATCGTCCCCGACTACCAGGGGCTGCAGGTCTTCGAGGCGAACGGCGAGATCATCGCCGACCTGCGCGCCCGGGGCCAGCTGGTGCGGGCGGCGACCTACGACCACTCCTACCCGCACTGCTGGCGCTGCCGCAATCCGCTGATCTACAAGGCGGTCTCGTCCTGGTTCGTGCAGGTCACCGCCTTCCGGGACCGGATGGTCGAGCTCAACCAGGAGATCACCTGGGTACCCGAGCACGTCAAGGACGGTCAGTTCGGCAAATGGCTCTCCAACGCGCGCGACTGGTCGATCAGCCGGAACCGCTTCTGGGGCAGCCCGATCCCCGTCTGGGTCTCCGACGACCCCGCCTACCCCCGGGTGGAGGCCTACGGCTCGCTGGCCGAGCTGGAGGAGGCCTTCGGACGGCTGCCGCGCAATGCGAGCGGCGAGGTGGACCTGCACCGACCCTTCATCGACGAGCTGACCCGGCCCAACCCGGACGACCCCACCGGCAAGTCCACGATGCGCCGCGTGTCGGACGTACTCGATGTCTGGTTCGACTCCGGTTCGATGCCGTTCGGGCAGGTGCACTACCCGTTCGAGAACACCGAGTGGTTCGAGCATCACTTCCCGGGCGACTTCATCGTCGAGTACATCGGGCAGACCCGCGGCTGGTTCTACACCCTGCACGTCCTGGCCAGCGCCATCTTCGACCGGCCGGCGTTCTCGTCGTGTGTCTCGCACGGCATCGTGCTCGGCAACGACGGCCAGAAGATGAGCAAGTCGCTGCGCAACTACCCCGACGTCAACGAGGTCTTCGACCGCGACGGGGCGGACGCGATGCGCTGGTTCCTGATGTCCAGCCCGATCCTGCGCGGCGGCAACCTCATCGTCACCGAGCAGGGCATCCGCGACGGCGTGCGCCAGACGCTGCTCCCGCTGTGGAACGCCTGGCACTTCTTCGCCTTGTACGCCAACGCCTCTCATGACGGCGCCGGGTATCGGGCGAGGTGGTCGACCGCCAGCGGGCACGTGCTCGACCGGTACCTGCTGGCCGTGACCCGGCAACTGGTCGTCGACGTCCGCGAGGCGATGGACCGCTACGACATCGCCAACGCCTGCGACCTGGTCCGCAGTCATGTCGACACGCTGACCAATTGGTACGTGCGCCGGTCCCGGCAGCGGTTCTGGGACGAGGACACCGAGGCCTTCGACACCCTGTACACCGCGCTGGAGGTGCTGAGCCGGGTCGCGGCGCCGCTCCTGCCGCTGGTCACCGAGGAGATCTGGCGGGGCCTCACCGGCGCCCGCAGCGTCCACCTCACCGACTGGCCCGAGGCGGACGACCTGCCGGCCGACGACGACCTGCTGGCCACGATGGACGTCGTCCGGTCGGTCTGCTCGGCGACCCTCGCCCTGCGCAAGGCGGAGAACCTGCGGGTGCGGCAGCCGCTGAGCTCGGTGACCGTCGTCGTGCCGGCGGCCGCCGGGCTCGCCGCCTACGCCGACCTGATCACCGCCGAGGTCAACGTCGCCGAGGTGCGGCTCCTCGACCTGGCCGAGGTGGGCGAGGCCGACTTCGGCATCGAGCGTCGGCTGGTGGTCAACGCCCGGGCCGCCGGGCCGCGACTGGGCCGGCAGGTCCAGGCGGTGATCAAGGCGTCGAAGTCCGGGGACTGGTCGCAGGCCGAGGACGGCACCGTCACGGCCGGCGGGGTGGAGCTGGCCGACGGCGAGTACACGGTGGAGACCGTGGTCTCCGGCGACGACTCGAACGCCGGGCGGGCGGTCGGGGTGCTGCCGCGGGGTGGTTTCGTCGTGCTGGACACGCAGGTGACGCCCGAACTGGCGATGGCGGGTCTGGCCAACGACGTGGTCCGCGTCGTGCAGCAGGCGCGCCGGGCAGCGGGGCTGGAGATCAGCGATCGGATCCGGCTGACGCTGGTCGGCGACCAGCCGGTCTGGGAGGCCGCCGTCACGCATCAGGACCTGCTGGTCAAGGAGACCCTCGCCGACGCGGTCGGGGCGAGCAACGACCTGTCGCTGCTGCAGGCGGTGGACGGAGTCGTGGAGGACACAGTCGGCAACGGACAGAAGGTAAGGGTGAAGGTGGAGAAGCTGTGAGTAGGAAGAGATGCCACGGCAACGAGCACGAACCCGCGGACG
>JBDIAG010000640.1:0-3075 GCA_039812305.1 Actinomycetales bacterium
CCCTGGCCGGTGCCAAGGGCGTGCGCGACGGTGCCCAGCCGAGCGAGGCGCTGCGGCAGGCCGTGCTGGCCGTCGATCCGGCGGTGACGAACTTCGACTACGCGGCGGAGGCCTACGACGCCACGATCGCGTTCGTCCTGGCCGCCCAGACCGCCAAGGACGACGATGCGGCCGCCATCGCCGACGCGCTGGCCGGCGTGACCGCCGGTGGGGAGGCCTGCGGCACGTTCGCCGACTGCCAGAAGCTCGTCGCGGCCGGCAAGGACGTGGCGTACGAAGGGGTCTCCGGCAAGATCGATCTGGACGAGGACGGGCGGCGCCAGGCCGCGACTCTCTCCGTGGTGCACTACGGCGAGGACAACGCCCCGGCCATGGTCGACTCGGTCACGGTCGCCGGCGGCTGAGGTTCCGCCGTGCTGCGCCCACGAGTCCGCCTGGTCGATTCGGCGGACGCGGGGAGCGGTTCTTTGTAGACTGACTCGTTCGTAGCTGAACGACGAAGGGTGTCCCGATGCGTGTCCCTCTCGCTGCCGCTGCCGCCTGCCTGGCGGTTGCGCTGGCCGGCTGCGGCGGTTCCGGGTCCGGCTCCGAGGGTGCGTCGGCGACCGAGACGACCTCCTCGACGACGCAACCCGCGATACCGAACGCCGACGAGCTGGCGGCGACGGTGATCGAGACGATGTCGGCCGTCACAAGCGTCCGCATGGTCGGCACCCAGGTGGTGGACGGGGACGAGATGACGTTCGACTCCCGCGGCACCCACGACGGGTCGAACCAGGAAGTCGCGATGACTCTGAACGGCAACGCGGAGGGGACCATCCTCACGGTCGACGGCACGTTCTACTTGAAGGGCAACGAGGCCATGTGGGCGGCACTCGGGGCCGGGCCGCTGGCGTCGACGCTGCCGGGCAAGTGGGTGCGGTCCCGCGAGGGAGTCGAGGAGGGACCGCCGATACCGACCCTGAAGGTGCTGCTGGACGAGCTCGAGAAAGACGACTCGGCGACCGAGGCGACCAATTTCGTCGTCGAGGAGGTCACGCTCGACGGCAAACCGGCGTACCGGATCAGCGATCCAGTCGGCAAGGACGACACGGTCGTCTGGACCAGCACCGACGACAAGGCGATGTTGCTGAAGATGCAGGGTACGGCCGAGGACGGACCGGTGTCGGTGACGTTCTCGGAATGGAACGAGGTGCCCCTGTTCACCGCGCCGCCCTCGGATCAGGTCACCTCGCTCTGAGCCACTGTCAGTGCCTGGCCCTAGGCTGGCATCGTGCCACCGACCACTCGTAAACGCACCGCCGCACCCGAGAGCCCGGTAAGGCTGGGCAGCGGCGGCGACGGACGCCCCAAGCTGTTGCTCGTCGACGGCCACTCGATGGCCTACCGGGCCTATCACGCCCTCCCGGTGGAGAACTTCTCCACGACGACCGGGCAGCACACCAACGGTGTGTACGGGTTCACCTCGATGCTGATCAATCTGCTCAAGGACGAGTCGCCGACGCACGCGGCGGTCGCCTTCGACGTTTCCCGGCAGACCTTCCGCAGCGAGCAGTACGCGGAGTACAAGGCGAACCGGTCGGCCACGCCGGATGAGTTCAAAGGTCAGGTGGGCCTCGTCCAGGAGGTGCTGGCCGCACTGAACATCCCGGTGATAGAGGCCGACGGGTACGAGGCGGATGACATCATCGCCACCCTGTCCAGCCGGGCGGTGGCCCAGGGGTTCGAAGTGGTGCTGTGTTCGGGGGATCGGGATTGCCTGCAGCTGGTGACGGCGGATTGCACGATGCTGTACCCGGTGCGCGGGGTGTCCGAACTGGCGCGGATGACACCGGAGGCCGTGCGCACGAAGTACGGAGTGCCGCCCCAGCAGTATCCGGAGCTGGCGGCCCTGGTGGGGGAGACCAGCGACAACCTGCCCGGCGTGCCCGGGGTGGGCGCCGGCACGGCGGCACAGTGGCTGCAGAAGTTCGGCGATCTGGATGCGATCGTCGCCCAGGCGGACAAGATCGGCGGCAAGCGGGGGGCGGCGCTGCGCGAACACCTGGATCAGGTGCTGCGCAACCGCCGGCTGAACGGGCTGGTGCACGACCTGGAGCTGCCGCTCGGCCCGGCCGACCTGCAACTGACCGGGTGGGACCGGGAGAAGGTGCACCAGGTCTTCGACGGCCTGGAGTTCCGGGTGCTGCGCGACCGGCTGTTCGAGTATCTGGCGCCGCCGGAGCCGGAGGTGGACGAGGGTTTCGACCTGCACCTGGCCCGGCTGAACGGGCCCGAGGTGGCGACCTGGTTGACCGCGCACGCCATCGAGGCCGTCGGGGTGGCGGTGAACGGCGAACTGCGGGTCGGTGGGGAGGCCACCGGGATCGCCCTGGCCGCCCGGGACGGGGCCACCGGGTACGTGGATCTCGTCGAGGTCGATCCGGTGGGCGAGGAAGCGCTGGGGGAGTACCTGGCCGACCCGGAGCGACTGCTGTACTTCCACGACGCGAAGCCGTCGCTGCACGCGTTGCGTGGCCGCGGGTTGCCGGTGGAGGGGCTGGCCGGCGACACGCAGCTGGCCGCCTATCTCTCGCGGCCCGATCAGCGCTCCTACGACCTGGCCGATCTGACCGTCCGGCATCTGCATCGTGAGTTGCGGGCGGAGGCGCCCGGCCAGGTTGAGACGGACGGAGCGGACGCCTTGTTCGACCTGGGCGAGGCAGCCACCTCCGACCCGGCGGAGCCGACCGCCGTGCGGGCGAGTGCCGTGCTCGAGCTGACCGACGTGCTACGGGCGGAACTGGCCGAGCGCGGTGGGGACGCGTTGCTCGGTGACGTGGAGCTGCCGCTGGTCGAGGTGTTGCGGGCGATGGAGGAGACGGGCATCGCCGCCGACACCGACCTGCTGGACGATCTGGCGAAGTCGTTCGACGCCGGGGTCGCGCAGGCCCAGCAGGACGCCTACGAAGCCTTGGGCGACCACGCCCTGGACGAGCAGGGCCGGTACATCAACCTGGGTTCGCCCAAGCAGTTGCAGGTGGTGCTGTTCGAGAAGCTCGGGATGCCGAAGACGAAGCGGACCAAGACCGGTTA
>JBDIAG010000641.1:0-3075 GCA_039812305.1 Actinomycetales bacterium
CACCGCCGGAGCCCGCTCCGGCGCCCCCGGCGCTGCCGCCGGCCGACGCCACACCGACCACCGTCGGGGCCGCGGCGGCACTGCCGGCGGTGAAGACCAAGCCACCTGCCGGCAGCGCGGCGAGGTCGGCGAGGTAGCCGCTGGCCACGGTGCCCAGGATGAGCGGGCCGATGACGGCACGCATCCGGCCGCCGACATCCTTCAGTTCGGCGAGCACGGCGCGGCAGTTCTCGCAGTCCGCCAGGTGCCGGTCGACCGTCGCCCGTTCGCGCGCCGCCGCCGAACCGCGCACGTAGGCCGCCAGCTTGGGCAGCATCCGCTCGCATTCCGGGGACGAGGTGGCGGTCACGTGGGCCGCGAGGTAGGCCTCCCGCAGGCCCGCCCGGGCCCGCAGCGCGAGGGCGGCGACCGCGTTGGCGCTCATCCCCAGCAGCGGGGCGATGTCCTTCGGGGTCATCTCCTCGACCTCGGTGTGCCACAGCACCATCTGCCAGCGCTCGGGGAGCTGCTGGTAGGCCTGGGCCACCATCGACCGTTCGAGCCCCGCCAGGGCGGTGTCGACGAAGGGGACGCCCGGGTCGTGAACGGACATGTCGTCGGTGGGCTGAACACGCTGACCGGCCACGGCCCGATCGACGTGGACGCGGCGGACGGCCGTCAGCAGATACGGGCGCAGGGCGGAGGTGGGGCCGTTGCCGTTGCGCAGGGCGGCCAGCACCTTCATGAAGGCTTCGGAGACGAGGTCGTCGGCGTCGCTCGGGTGGCCGGTCAGCCGCCGGGCCAGGGCCCTGGCCGCCGGCGAATGGCGGCGGTAGAGCTCGCCGTAGGCGTCGTCGTCGCCGGTGCGCGTCGCTGCCAGAAGATCCGCGTCCGAGCGCTCCAGGACGTCCGATCCGGGTGGATTAGGGTCATCGCGGAGCGGACGTTCGGGCATGTCCGTACTCAACCGCGAGACCTCCTCTCCTCACCCACTCACCCAACAGCGTTCCTACCGGGGACGAGGCAGGGTGCCTCTGTCATCGGACACGAACAGTCAATGCTGGATGACAATGACACACGGTTCATCCGTTCGGCATAGGCATACCTGATCGGCCTAGGACTTTGCCGGGAATCTCTCCACCGCACTGGGCCGAACGGGGGATGGTCCACGCCTGTTCTGGATACTCGCAGGCATCGACACACCACGTCTGGCCGGTTCTGTGCTCGGTCTGCCGTCACTCTCCGACAGGACATCGACGGTATCGGCGTCACAGGGCGCCGGGTTGACCGTCATCTCTGTGTGACGACGATCGGATCGGGGCGTGGTGGGCTGCCCGCCCGGCTACTGAACTGGCTCGTCGGTGCGCCCGGGAAGCCGGCCGGCCTCGTCGAGCCCGCCCCGGGCTCGTCCGACCCGGCGTTGTCGGGTTCCGCGTTGTCGGGTTCCGTCCGGTTCGGCTCCGGCTCGTCGGGTCCGGTCCTGTCCGGTCCCACCCGCGCCCGGCGGGGGACGTCGACCGTGCGCCGCGCGGCGTCGGAGGCGATCCAGACCCTGAGCGAGGCCTGGTTGCGGGCCAGCCTGGACGCCGGGTGGCGGGGCATCGGGGACTGGTGGCATCCGGCCTGCGACTCGGTGTTGGAGTCACTGGTCCTCCGCCGGGATCCGTCCACCTCGATCGCCCGGCTCGGCCGGGCCCGCGCCGAACTGGGCTGCACGATCGAGGAGAGCATCGACGACCTGGTGGCGCTGTGGCGGGTGTATGCCCGCACCGAACCCTCGGCCGAGACGTTGCGGGCGCTGGCGGGCGGATGGGCGGAGGCCGGTCTCGAGCCGGTCGGCGCCGATACGTGCATCGACCCGATGACCCGGCTGGCGACCCGGGCCTATCTGGAGGCGCGGCTGTCCGAGCTGTACCGCGATGCGCGCCCGGGCCGTCCGGCGGAGCTGTACACGCTGGTCGTGGTCGACATCGGCCAGAGCGCCGGTCTCACCAACCTTGCCGATATGTGCCGCGTGGCCGAGGCGTTGCGGCGGTGCTGGAACAACGGTGAGCCGATGGCTCGTATCGCTCCTGGACGGGCGGTGGCGCTGGTGACGCCGACCGACGGCCTGTCGGCCAGGCTCGAGGAGTTGCAGGACCTCCTCTGCGGACCGGGCGAGCCGATGTGCGCCGCCATCTGGGTCGAGGAACTCCCGCGCACCTTCGGCATGGTCGAGGGACTGCTCCTGGACCTGGCGCACTGAGACGCTTCCCCCGTGATTGAGGGCGTCCTACTGGCGCGCCTCGCGCGGGCGGTCGTGCGCTGGATTGGTGCGGTCGGGCTGGCTCGACCGGCGTAGCGCGTCTCGCGCGGACGCTGCTGCGCTGGATCGGTGCGGGCTGGACTGGTTTGACCGGTTGGGTGTCCGCCATCCAGTTGTGTGTCGATTGGCCGGGGATCGCTGGCCAGTGGGCGCATACGTGGTTGATGCGCGAATAGCCGGCTGGATTGCGTCCAGGTGAGTTGCGGTTGACGTGCTGGGCGCGTCGCGTCCGCGTGTCCTGCCCGTGCCCGTGCCCGCGCTGCTGCTCTGGATCGGTCTGACGGGCTGGCTTGGCCGGTTGGGTATCCGCGATCCGGTTGTGTGTCGATTGGCCGGGAATCGCTGGCGAGTGGGCGCATACGTGGTCGATGCGCGAATAGCCGGCTGATCCCCGGCCTGGTTCACTGGGCACCAGCTGGCCCCGGCTGAGCCCGGCTGGCCCCGGCGGGGCGGACGCGGGTCGGGCGTAGGGCCAATTCTTGGAATTGGCCCTATCCGAGGGCCACGGGCGTCACCCGCCTGCGGTCACTCCAGACCGAGGTCGGCCTTGGAGTAGGCGAAGTGGTAGCTGAGGCCGGCCGCCTCGACGATCTCCCGGGCGCCGGTGTCGCGGTCGACGATCACGGCCACACCGATCACGTCCGCCCCGGCCTCCCGCAGCGCCTCGACGGCGGTCATCACCGAACCACCTGTCGTGGACGTGTCCTCCACCGCGACCACCGGGCGGCCGGCGACGTCCGGGCCCTCGATGCGGCGCTGCAGTCCGTGCGCCTTGCCCTGCTTGCGGACGA
>JBDIAG010000642.1:0-3073 GCA_039812305.1 Actinomycetales bacterium
CCAGATGGTGTTGATGAAGATCCAGCCGGCGGGCAGCGGCTCGTTGATCTCGCGGAAGTCGATGTAGCCCACCGCGTCCAGGACGGCCATGAAGGCGATCACCAGCGACGCGCCCAGCAGCACGCCGAGCAGCGGCCGGAAGCTGTTGGACAGGTACTCGAAGAAGGCGTCCAGCCAGGCGTTCTTACCACGCGCCTTGGCCCGGGCGGCGGCCTTCACGTCGGCGTCGCTCTGCCCGCCGCCGCCGGATGCACCACCACCCTTGGCCATCGACGGCAGGTTCATGATGTCGGTGAACATCGACTGCACCGCACCGCCGATGATGATCTGGTAGCGGTCGCCGCTCTGGGGAACGGCGCCCATCACACCTGGGATCTTCTCCACGACGCTCTTGTCGATCCCCGACGCGTCATGAAGTTCGAACCGCAAGCGGGTCGCGCAGTGGGTGAGACTGCTGATATTTCCGGAGCCGCCAACCGCATCTACGATCTGTTGAGCCGGCGACGCTCCACCAGGGGGGGACGTCATTATTCCTCCTACCGCAGGATCAGGTCGCTCGGCCGATGCGGCCTCGGCGGAGCGTTAGCAAGCGTACCCGCAGGTACTCCAACGAATCTCGCTAAGTTTCACCACATTTGCAAGGGCCGCCGAAGGTGCAGAACGCCTCTCGCCGAACGATAGTCGGCTCAGGCCACGCCAGTTCGCGCCGCTCGCCACGGAAACTCGGGTGGGTTCCTTTCGACATGACTCCGGGCATGACTGCGACTTCCGTGATGCCAGTTCCACTGAACGGGCAGAGCGTCCGTACCGCGATCGAAAAGCGACCAGCAGGGCGCCGGCAGGGGGCCTCCGTGGATGTCGAGCGCGTCGGTCACCAACTCGGCGACGGATGCGGGATCGACGCCGATGTGCCCGCCGGCCCGGCCCATTCCGCAGCGTGACGGAGTCGCCCGGCCACGTCTCCCGGTCCCGTCTCTGGACATTTTCCCATATGGGAATATGATGTGGTCGTGGCACGAGCAGCGACGACGTCGGATGCGTTCAACGCGATCGCCGAGCCGCAGCGCCGGGAGATCCTGGTACGACTGCGGCGGGGCGAGCGGGCGGTGGGCGAGCTGGCCCAGGAACTCGGGATGAGCCAACCCCAGGCGTCGAAGCACCTGCGGGTCCTCCGCGAGGTCGGGCTGGTGCGGGTTCGCGGCGAGGGCAAACAGCGGCTCTACGACCTGGACGCCCGCGGCCTCCTGCCGGTGCGGGAGTGGCTGGGCGGCTTCGAGCAGTTCTGGAGCGAGAGCTTCGACCGCCTCAACGAGTACGTGCAGGACCTGAACCGAACACGGCAGGAGGAACAAGCCCATGAATGAGACGGCCGACCGGGAGATCGTCGTCACCCACGTCATCGACGCACCGCGAGGACTCGTCTTCGAGACTTTTACCGACGTCCGGCACCTCTCGCGATGGTGGGGGCCGGACGGGTTCACCACGACGACCCGGTCGTTCGAGTTCCGAGTCGGCGGCGAGTGGGACTTCGTGATGCACGGGCCGGACGGCACCCACTACCCGGAATGGATCGCCTGGCGGGAGATCGCCCCGCCGGAGCGAATCGTGCTGCTGCACGGCGAATTCCGCAACGATCCGAACGCCTTCGACTCCTTCTTCACCTTCGAGGATCTGGGCGACAAGACCAGGATCGTGCTGCGCACGGTGTTCCCCACGAAAGCGCTCCGAGACGAAGCGATCGAGAGATACCACGCGATCGAAGGCGGTCAGCAGACGCTTCGCAGCCTGGCGAACTACGTCGCCGGGATCACCCACGCCAACAGATAGCCGGGAGGCACCATGTCGCGCGTCCGCGTCCACAACTTCTCCATCTCGCTCGACGGTTTCGGCGTCGGCGAAGACCAACGACGGGAAGCACCGTTCGGCCACGCCGGGCACCGGCTGCTCGACTGGGCCATCCCGACGCGCACGTTCACCGAGATGGGTTTCCACGGCGAGCAGGAGGGCTCCACCGGCATCGACGAGACCTTCGCGAGCCGCTGGAACACCGGCATCGGCGCAGAGATCATGGGGCGCAACAAGTTCGCACCCAAGCCGGGGCCGTGGCCGGACGACGACTGGACGGGCTGGTGGGGCGACAACCCGCCCTTCCACACCCCGGTCGTCGTCCTCACGCACCATCCGCGCCCGCCACTGGAGCTGGAGGGCGGCACCACCTTCCACTTCGTCGACGCCGAACCCGCCGAGGCGCTGGCACGAGCCCGCGAGCTCGCCGGCGGCCTCGACATCCGGATCGGCGGAGGCACCACGACCGTCCGCGAGTTCCTCCGGGCCGACCTGATCGACGAGATGCACATCGCCGTCGTCCCGATCTTCCTCGGTCGGGGTGAACGACTCTGGGACACGCTGGAAGGGCTCGAACAGCGCTTCGGCATCGAAGCGGTGACCTCACCGAGCGGAGTCATCCATCTGACGTTCTCGCGGCGGGGATAGGGCCGGTCCCGGTGCCGATCAGCCGCTTGCTCGCGCGTTGACCAGGTATGTGCCGAGCAGCCGGCTACCGCTGGCTGCTCGGCCGACAACGGGTCAACGCGCGACTACCGGTCCCACACTCGCCCATGGACGCCGTCCGAGTACCGGCCCTGGGCACGTCATCGCGTCGCGTAGAACGCCACCGCCGCCGAGGCCGCGACGTTGAGCGAGTCAACGCCGTGCATCATCGGGATCGTCACGCGCCGATCGAGCTGCCGATCCGCCTGGGGCGTGAGTCCGTGGCCTTCGGTGCCGAAGACCAGGGCGAGACGGCGATGGTCCTCAGCGACCAGATCGTCCAGTGTGATGGCCCCTTCCCCCAGCGTCATGCCCGCCACGACGTATCCGCAGTCCTTCAGAATGTCGATACCACCCGGCCACGGATCGATGCGTGTCCACGGCACCTGGAAGACCGTGCCCATGGACACCCGGATCGCTCGCCGGTAGAGAGGGTCGGCGCAGCTGGGAGTCACCAGCACCGCGTCCACCCCGATCGCCGCCGCCGACCGGAACGCGGCGCCCAGATTTGTATGGTCGACAA
>JBDIAG010000643.1:0-3071 GCA_039812305.1 Actinomycetales bacterium
GATCCGGTGGAGATCGTCGACCAGGTCAGTGTGGAGCTCGCCGATCTGGCCGCCGCAGCCCTCGACGCGGCCCTGGCGATCGCCCGGGCCGAACTGCCCGGCAACGGCGCCGAGTGCCGGCTGAGCGTCATCGGCATGGGCAAATGCGGTGGGCGGGAACTCAACTACGTCAGCGACGTGGACGTGATCTACGTTGCCGAACCCGGCCCGGGAGTGGACGAGGCGACCGCCATGCAGGTCGGTTCGGCGCTGGCCCAGCACCTGGCGGGGGTGTGCTCGACCACGACCGCCGAGGGCACGCTGTGGCCGGTGGACGCCGCCCTGCGCCCGGAGGGCAAGGACGGTCCGCTGGTCCGGACGGTCGCGAGCCACTTGAGCTACTACAAGCGGTGGGCCAAGACCTGGGAGTTCCAGGCGTTGCTCAAGGCTCGCGTGGTGGCCGGCGACCCGGAGATCGGCCAGGCCTACATCGACGCGGTGTCGCCGCTGGTCTGGGCCGCCGTCAGCCGGGACAACTTCGTCGTCGACGTGCAGGCGATGCGTCGCCGGGTCGAGGCGCACGTGCCGAAGCGGGAGTCGGAGCGGCAGATCAAGCTGGGCCGTGGCGGGTTGCGCGACGTGGAGTTCAGCGTCCAGCTGCTGCAGCTCGTGCACGGGCGAACCCAGGAGCACCTGCGCACGCCGAACACGCTCGAGGGCATCGAGGAGCTGTCCACCTACGGCTTCATCGGCCGCGACGACGCCGCGGCGCTGGATCGTGCCTACCGGCAGCTGCGGGTGCTGGAACACCGGCTGCAGCTGTCCCGGATGCGTCGCACGCACGTCATCCCGACCGCGCCGGCCGACCTGCGCCGGCTGGCCCGGGCGAGCCGGCTGGGCACCGTCGACGGTCTGAACGAGGTGTGGCGGCGGACGCGCAACGTGGTGCGGCCTCTGCACGAGCGACTCTTCTACCGTCCGATTCTGGCGGTGGTGGCGCGACTGAGCGACGCCGAGGCCGGGTTGTCGACCGACGCGGCGCGGGACCGGCTCAAGGCGCTCGGCTATTCCGACCCCAACGGCGCGTTGCGCAACATCGAGGCGCTGACCGAGGGTGTCAGCCGGCGGGCGGCGATCCAGCGGCAACTGCTGCCGGTGCTGCTCGGCTGGTTCGCCGACGGGGCCGACCCGGACGCCGGGCTGCTCGCCTTCCGCCGGGTGTCGGACGCGCTGGGCACCAGCCACTGGTACCTGAAGATGCTGCGCGACTCCGGGGTGGCGGCCGAGCGGATGGCCCGGCTGCTGTCGCATTCGCGTTTCGTCGCCGATCTGATGATCCGCCAGCCCGAGGTGGCCGGCTGGCTGGACGAGAACCGGCTGACTCCCAGCAGCCAGGAGGAGCTTCTCAGCCAGGCGAGGGCCGTCGCGACCCGGCACGAGAAGGCGACCGACGCGGTGGACGCGGTCCGCAAGGTGCGCACCCGGGAGGTTCTGCGGGCGGCGGTCGGCGACGTCACCGGCATGCTCGACGCCGAGCAGGTGGCCATCGCGCTCTCGCGGGCGACGGTGGCGGCGCTCGACGGAGCACTGGCGGTGTGTGAGCGCGAGGTGTCGGCGGCCCGAGGCCTGGAGCGGCCGCCGACGACGTTCGCGATCATCGCGATGGGCCGGCTCGGCGGGGGAGAGCTCTCCTACGGCAGCGACGCGGACGTGATGTTCGTCCACGACCCCCTGCCCGGGGTGGCGGAGTCGGTCGCGCAGGACTATGCGCACGCGGTGGCGTCCCAGCTGCAACAGCTGCTGAAGGCGAACAGCCCGCAGCTGCCGGTGGTCATCGACGCGGCGCTGCGTCCCGAGGGTCGCGACGGCCCACTGGTGCGGACGCTGCAGTCCTACGCCCAGTACTACGCGCGCTGGTCGGCGGGCTGGGAGGCGCAGGCCCTGCTGCGGGCGGTGCCGGTGGCGGGCGACGCCGAACTGTCCGGCCGGTTCGTCGAGCTGATCGACCCGCTGCGGTATCCGGTGGGCGGTCTGAGCTCGAGTGCGCTGCGGGAACTGCGGCGGATCAAGGCCCGCGTCGAATCCGAGCGGCTGCCTCGTGGGGTGCTGCCCAAGAACCACCTCAAGCTCGGGCCGGGCGGCATCGCCGACGTCGAGTGGACGGCGCAGTACCTGCAGCTGATGTATGCGGCCGAACGGCCGTCGCTGCGCTCGCCGACGACGCTCGGCACCTTGCGCGCGGCCGCCGAGGAGGGCCTGCTGGACACCCAGGACGAGATCGTGCTCGCCAAGGCCTGGCTGCTGGCCACCCGGGTGCGCAACGCGATCGTCCTCTCCCGCGGCCGGGGCTCCGACGTCCTGCCTTCGGGGACACTGGAACTGGAAGGCATCGCGAGGCTGCTCGGGTACGAGCCGGCCAGCACCACCCAGTTCACCGAGGACGTCCGCAGGACGATGCGGATGGCCCGGGGAGTCGTGGACCGGGTCTTCTACGGCGAGCAGTGACGAGCGCTTGTGCGCCCACCTCGGGGGCTCTCCCGTGGAACGAGGAAGGCACCGCAGCCGGTCGTGATTGCGGTGCCTTTCTCATCGTAGCGCGCGGGTGGCGAGGCGCGTCCGGGTGTCAGCCCTTGCGGATGTCGCCGGCCTTCGTGGCCGCCTCGTGCTCCTCGGCGGTGAGGGTCTCGGACTCCTCGACCTGGCGGCGCTGCAACTCCATGTTGGCCGGCCTCTTCGTGTCGCCCACGATGAGGTTCACATTCTTCGGGTAAGCCAGGTACCGCGCGGCGAGGTTCGTCACGACCGAGAACCGGTTGCGGTTCGACAGCAGGACGAACACGTGCAGAGCCAGCCACGCGAGCCAGGCGACGAAGCCGTCCATCTTCAGCCCCTGCGGCGTCTGCGCGATCGCCGCGCTGCGGCCGATCGTCGCCATGATGCCCTTGTCGTGGTACTTGAACTCGGTGGTCGGCTGGCCGCTCAACAGGTTGACGATCATGTTGGCCGAGTGCACGCCCTGCTGCAGGGCCGGCTGGGCCAGCTGCGGCAGCGGCTTCTCGCCGTTCACCGCCACGTCGCCGATCGCGAAGATG
>JBDIAG010000644.1:0-3066 GCA_039812305.1 Actinomycetales bacterium
CTCCTTGCCGCCCATCCAGTACATCTGGAAGAACGTCTGCGGATTGGCCGCGACGACCTCCTCGATCGGCTTGCTGGCGAAGGAGGACACGCCCATCGCGACACCCCGGGCGGCGGCCGCCCGGGCCACCGCCACCTCACCGTCGGGGTGCACCGCCTGCACCCCGGTCGGGGAGATGAGCACGGGCATCGAGACGTTCTGGCCCATCACGGAGGTGGCCAGGTCGCGCTCGGCGTGCAGGTTCGCCACGTGCGGAGCGAACCCGATCTCGGCGAACGCGGCCATGTTGTCCTGATACGAGACGCCTCGCTCAGAGCCGGCCAGCAGTGCCGAGTAGACCGACGGCGGCAGTCGCCGCTTCGCGCGGCGCTGGGCCTCCGCCACGGTTTCGAACCAGGTTGAACGTGCCATCTGCTCAGTCACTTTCGTCAGGCCGGGCCTGACGGCTACGAGCAGCGGTCAGGCTCCGGCGGGGCAAAGGTCACAACTCGCCGAGGTCCTTCAGTTCCTGATTCGTCAGCAACCGGGACCTGATCAGGAACCGCACCCCTTCGGGGGCCTCCAGGGAGAAGCCGGCGCCACGTCCCTTGACCACGTCGATGGTCAGATGGGTGTGCTGCCAGTACTCGAACTGGGATCTGGACATCCATACCGGGACCGGATCGAGGCCTTCGACCTCCAGATCGCCGATCTGGATGTCGGAGTCCCCGGTCATGAACTCGCCCAGGGGGTAGCACATCGGCGCGCTGCCGTCGCAGCAGCCGCCGGACTGATGGAACATCACCGGGCCGTGCAGGCCGACGAGGCGGCGGAGCAGATCCGCCGCCGCGTCGGTCACGTCGACCCGGGACACGGCCTTCGTCGACATCGCAACGTCTTCTCTCGTCGCGGATCAGAAGAAGCCGAGAGCGTCCGGGGAGTAGGAGACCAGAAGGTTCTTCGTCTGCTGGTAGTGGTCCAGCATCATCTTGTGGGTCTCCCGGCCGATCCCGGACTGCTTGTACCCGCCGAAGGCGGCGTGCGCCGGGTAGGCGTGGTAGCAGTTCGTCCAGACCCTGCCGGCCTTGATCCCGCGGCCCATCCGGAACGCACGGTTCATGTCCCTGGTCCACACCCCGGAGCCGAGCCCGTACAGGGTGTCGTTGGCGATCTTCAGCGCGTCGGCCTCGTCGGGGAAGGACGCGACCGAGACGACCGGACCGAAGATCTCCTCCTGGAAGATCCGCATCGAGTTGTCACCCTGGAAGATCGTCGGCGTGACGTAGTAGCCCTCGGCGAGGTCGCCCTCGAGGATGTTGCGCTCGCCGCCGGTGAGCAGCTTGGCACCCTCCTGCTGGCCGATGTCGATGTAGGAGAGGATCTTCTCCAGCTGGTCGTTGGAGGCCTGGGCGCCGATCATCGTGTCGGTGTCCAGCGGGTTGCCCTGCTTGATGGCCTCGACCCGGGCGACGCCGTCCGCCATGAAGTCGCTGAAGATCGACTCCTGGATCAGCGCCCGGCTCGGGCAGGTGCAGACCTCACCCTGGTTGAGCGCGAACATCGCGAAGCCCTCGAGGGACTTGTTGTAGAAGGCGTCCCGCTCGCTGGCGACGTCCTCGAAGAAGATGTTCGGGCTCTTGCCACCCAGCTCGAGAGTGACCGGAATGATGTTCTGGCTGGCGTACTGCATGATCAGGCGGCCCGTGGTGGTCTCGCCGGTGAAGGCGATCTTGGCGATCCGCGGGCTGGAGGCGAGCGGCTTGCCGGCCTCCACGCCGAACCCGTTGACGACGTTGACGACGCCGGCGGGAAGCAGGTCGCCGACGAGCTCGAAGACCTTGAGGATCGACCAGGGGGTCTGCTCGGCCGGCTTGAGCACGACACAGTTACCGGCGGCGAGTGCCGGCGCGAGCTTCCAGACGGCCATCAGGATCGGGAAGTTCCACGGGATGATCTGGCCGACCACGCCCAGCGGCTCGTGGAAGTGGTAGGCGACGGTGTTCTCGTCGATCTCGCCGAGGGTGCCCTCCTGGGCCCGCAGTACGCCGGCGAAGTAGCGGAAGTGGTCGACCGCCAGCGGCAGGTCGGCGGCCAGGCTCTCGCGGACGGCCTTGCCGTTGTCCCAGGTCTCGGCGATGGCGAGCTGCTCGAGGTTGGCCTCCATCCGGTCGGCGATGCGGAGCAGGATGCTCGCCCGCTCGGCCGCGGGGGTCTTGCCCCAGGAGTCGGCGACGGCGTGTGCCGCGTCCAGAGCGGCGTCGATGTCCTCGGCGGTGCCCCGGGCGATCTCGGTGAAGGGCTTGCCGGTGACGGGTGAGATGTTCTCGAAGTACTGGCCCTTGACCGGGTCGACCCATTGGCCCCCGATGTAGTGGCCGTACCGGCTCTGCACGCTGACGGGCGAACCCTCAGTTCCAGGCGGTGCGTAGACAGTCATTTCTCCTCCAGCAGCGGTGATGGATTGTGACGGATATGGAGTTGGCCGGGACGTTCGTCCCGGTTGCGTCGGGCCATCTCGTGGCGAATGAGGTGACCTTAGGCACGGCAACGTTGCAGGGACGCTGCATCCTGTTCCCTAGGTCACATCCCGATGTTTGAATGAGTGCGTGGGAGCCGTCCGTCAGGTCGTGGAGCAGTCGTGGCAGCGCAGCGTTGCCGCCGGCCTGTCCCGCGATGCCGAGCTGGCCCCGATGGTGCTCGACGATGCGACCCTGCGCGAGATCCGGCAGAACTCGCCGCTGGCCGCCGCCGTCTCGGTGATCGAGGAGGTGCTGGCCCCGGCGGCTCAGGACTGCAACGCCGTGCTGGCGGTGTTCGACCCGGTCGGACGGATGATCTGGGCCAGCGGCAATCCTTCGGCCCGGCGCCGGGCCGAGCACATCGGTTTCGTCGAGGGCAGTCTCTGGGACGAGAGGATCACCGGGACGAACGCGCCGGGAATGGCGCTCATGCTCAATCAGCCGGTCGAGGTCCGCGGGCCCGAGCACTTCCGGGAGTCGGTGCAGGCGTTCGGCTGCGTGGCGGCACCGATCCGGGATCCCGGCACCGGATCCGTGGCCGGCGTCGTCGACCTCACCGGTGCGCCCG
>JBDIAG010000645.1:0-3061 GCA_039812305.1 Actinomycetales bacterium
AGCGCCTTGATCTTCTCGTTCCTGGTCTGGCTGGTGCTCGGGCTGCACTGCTGGGCGTTGTGCGTCGCGATGGGGGCGGACCCGGCCCTCACCGTGCTCGGCGCCGTCGGCGGATTCTCGCTGGCCGACACCGGCGGCACGCTGTTCCTGCTGGCTCCGGCCGGCGCCGGCGTCCGGGAGGCGATCCTGGGCCTGGCCCTGACCCTCTCGGCCGGGGCGGCCAGCGGGCTGGATCACGGAGCCGTGCTGGCCGTCATCCTTCTCTCCCGGGTGATCCTGGCCGTGCTGGACTTCTCCGCCGCCGGCATCTCCGTCCTCACCGCCCGCGGCTCGCGCCACTAGTCGTCCTCGCCCGGAGCTTGTTCCCGGTTGATGTGTGGTCGGGCGGCGTTCCTGAGCTTGTGCCGGGCCGTGGTGTCGAGGGTTGTCGGCGGTGTCGCGGGGGAGGGCGGTGGCGCCTGCCGGGTCGTGGTCGTGGTGTCGAGGGTGTTGTTGTCGGCGGTGCCGCAGGGAACGCGGTGGCGTCGTCGTCGTCGCGATGGCTGGTGTTGGCACCTTCTCGGGTTCCGGTCGTCGCGGTGGCTGGGTGTTGGGCATCTTTGTCGGGTTCCGCCGGTGCCGGCGCCTCGCCGGTTGACCAGGTGTTCGCGCGTTGACCGGTTGTCGGCCGAGCAGCCAGCGATCGCCGGCTGGTCGACACATACCTGGTCAACGCGCGAACAGACGGCTGAACGGCACCGCGCCCGGCGGGTGATCCGGCCGGAAACCGGCGGAGGCGGCGAGCACCGAGCGTGCCCGAGAAACGAACGAGGGGCCGCAACACGCCCGCCCGGAGTCGGTCTCGCGGCGTGTTGCGGCCCCTCGAGGAGCGGCCCCTCAAGGAGCGGCCGGGGCGAAGGTCACCCGAAGCGGCCCCAGACGTAGTCCTCGGTGGCCTTCTCCTTGGGCTTGGAGAACATCAGTGCGGTGTCGTTGATCTCCACCAGCTTGCCGGGCTTGCCGGTGGCCGCGAGGTTGAAGAACGCGGTCGTGTCGGCCACCCGGGCGGCCTGCTGCATGTTGTGGGTGACGATGACGATCGTGTAGTCGTTCTTCAGCTCCAGGATCAGATCCTCGATCGCCCGGGTCGAGATGGGGTCGAGCGCCGAGCACGGCTCGTCCATCAACAGCACCTGCGGCCGGACGGCCACCGCCCGGGCGATGCACAGCCGCTGCTGCTGACCGCCGGAGAGGCCGGCGCCGGGCTTGTTCAGCCGGTCCTTCACCTCGTCCCACAGGTTGGCCGAGCGCAGCGAGTACTCGCAGACCTCGTCCAGGGTCTTCTTGTTGCGCACCCCGTTGAGCCGGAGCCCGGCCACCACGTTGTCGTAGATCGACATGGTGGGGAACGGGTTCGGCCGCTGGAACACCATGCCGACGGTGCGGCGCACGGACACCGGGTCCATGTTCGAGGCATAGAGGTCCTGGCCGTCGAGGGCGATCCGGCCCTCGATGCGCCCGCCCGGGATCACCTCGTGCATCCGGTTGAGCGTGCGCAGCACGGTGGACTTGCCGCACCCGGAGGGGCCGATGAACGCCGTCACCGCGCGCGGCTCGATCGTCATGGAGACGCCTTCGACGGCCTTGAAGCCGCCGTAGAAGATGTCGAGGTTGTCGACATCGATCTGCTTGGACATTCGAATCTCTTTCGTGTCGTCTGTGTGAGGGCTCAGGCCCGGACCGAACCGAGGCGCGCCACCAGGCGGCCGACGATGTTGAAGACGGCGATGATGAGGATCAGGGTCAACGCCGAGGCCCACATCCGCTCCACGGCGGTGTCCAGGCCGATCTCGGTGCGGTCCTGGTTGATCATCGTGGGCAGGGTGGCCATGTACCCGGAGAACAGGTTCAGGGCGATCGACTTGGTGTACGGGCCGAGGATGAGCAGCGGTGCGGTCTCACCCATCACCCGGGCCAGGCCGAGCAGAACGCCGGTCACGATGCCGGAGAACGCGGTGGGCAGTACGACCCGGGTGATCGTGATCCACTTCGGTACGCCGAGCGCGTAGGACGCCTCGCGCAGCTCGTTCGGCACCAGCTTCAGCATCTCCTCGGTGGAGCGAACCACCACCGGGATCATCAGCAGCACCAGCGAGAGGCAGACCGCGAAGCCGACCCGCTGGAAGCCGAAGGTGGTCACCCAGGCCGCGTAGATGAAGAGTGCGGCCACGATGGACGGCACGCCGCTGAGGATGTCGACCATGAACGACACCGCGCGGGCCAGGCGGCCGCGGCCGTACTCGACCAGGTAGACGGCGGTGAGGATGCCGATCGGGACCGAGATCACCCCGGTGACCGCCGCCTGCAGCAGGGTGCCCTGGATGGCGTGGACAGCGCCGCCGCCGGCGTCGGAGGCGTTGATGTTGCGCTGGGAGTTCGTCCACCAGGTGCTGCTGGCGAGCAGGGCGGCGCCGTGGACGACGACGGTCCAGACGATCCAGCCGAGTGGGATCATCGCCAGTCCGAAGGACCCCCACATCAGCCCCCGGGCGGCGACGTCGGCGGCCTTGCGTCGGCTGGCATTGGTCGGCTCCGGCAGCGCCGGAGCGGGCGGCAGAACACGTTGCTCTACCGGGGCTGAGGCCCGGACGGCGGTGAGGTCGACCCGGGATGGTGCGGCGGTCATTCGCTGAAGGCCTTTCGACGCTCGATGACGATTCGGGCGATCGCGTTGACGATGAACGTCAGCACGAAGAGGACGAGGCCGGCGGCGATGAAGGCGCCGGTCTTCTCGGGCGAGTCGAACTCGGCGGCGTTGTTGGCGATCCGGGACGCGAATGTCTCACCGCCGTTGAACATCGACCACGACCAGGCCGACCCCGGCGCCAGCGTGGAGACGATGAACGTGACCGCGATGGTCTCCCCCAGCGCGCGGCCGAGAGCCAGCATGGCGGCCGAGATGACACCCGGCTTGCCGTAGGGGATCACCGCCGTGCGGATCATCTCCCACTTGGTCGAACCCAGTGCCAGCGCCGCCTCCCGGTGGGCGACGGGGGTCTGGGCGAACACCTCCCGCGAGATC
>JBDIAG010000646.1:0-3055 GCA_039812305.1 Actinomycetales bacterium
CTAATCTGGCGGCATGCCTGTGTCCGTACCGTCCCTCGACAACCGGACACCGCGACTGCCCGGCGTGGCGACCACCGGCCCCTGCCACCCCGGCCGTCACCGGCCGCTCGGGATTCGTCTGCCGGTTGACTCGGGTCTGATTGGCGCGGGCCTGATTGACGCGGGTCCGGTTGACGCGGGCCTGGTTGACGGGGGTCTGGTTGGCGGGGGTCTGGTTGGCATGGCGAGGCTAGTGGTCGTTGTCGACGATTCCGCTGATATGACCAGGACGTCGACTCGGCTTCGACGGCAGGACCCGCCGCTCACCCCGAGGTGGGGGAAGACCATGGTGTCGTCGTCGGGGTGGCGAGGTGTCGGCGCCATGTCGGGTGCCGGTCGGCGCGAGGGGCTGCTCGATCGACCAGATGTTCGCGCGTTGACCGGTTGTCGGCCGAGCAGCCAGCGATCCCCGGCTGCTCGACACATACCTGGTCAACGCGCGAACAGGTGGCTGCTCGGCACAAGACCTGCAGGGTGCGGTCTGGCCAAAACCGACAGAACGGCGTGCGCCCAGCCTTCCCATGGACGGCATGATCCGGCGAAATACTACTATTCGGACACCGCCTCCGGCTGGGGGAATGACCGTGGCGACGCGGGCCCGACGGCCGAGGCGGGGCTGATGGCCGACGCGGGGCTGGTAGCCGATATGGACCTGGTCCAGGGCGCCCCGGCATGACCAGTCCCCGTTTGGAGTTGCGTGGACGCACCTTCAGCGCCGAACAGCCGGCGGTGATGGCGATCATCAACCGCACCCGCGATTCCTTCTATGCCGCCGGCCGCCATCCCGAGTTGCCGGCCGCGATGGCCGCCGTGACCGCCGCGCTGGCGCAGGGCGCCGATCTGGTGGACGTCGGCGCCGTCCGGGCCGGCCAGGAGGGTGCGCCGGTCTCCGCGGCCCAGGAGTACGACGCACTGGCACCGTTCCTGGAGGCGTTCCGGGAGCGGTTCCCCGACGTGCCGGTGAGTATCGACACCTGGCGCTCGGAGGTGGCCTCCCGGCTGGCCTGGGCCGGGCCGGACCTGATCAACGACACCTGGGCCGGCGCGGACAGCGGCCTGGTCGACGTCGCCGCCGAGTTGGGCGCGGGATACGTCGTCTCACACACCGGAGGCCTGCCGCCACGCACGGACCCGGTCGCGCCGCGCTACGAGCCGGAGCCGCTGGGCGTCGTCGACGCGGTCTGCGAGACGCTCAGCGCGGGAGCCCGGCGCGCGCTGGCGGCCGGTGTGCCGGCCGAGCGGATCCTGCTCGACCCGACCCTGGACTTCGGCAAGAACACCCTGCACTCACTGACCCTGCTGCGCTATGGCCGCAGCATCGCCGACTTGGGATTCCCTGTGCTGCAGGCGATCTCGCGCAAGGACTTCGTCGGCGAGACTCTCGATCTGCCGATCGAGGACAGGCTCGAGGGGACGCTGGCGGCTACCGCGATCGCGTCCTGGCTGGGTGGGACGGTCTTCCGCACGCACGATCCCGCCGCCACCCGTCGGACTCTCGACATGGTGCGGTCGATCGCCGGCGACCGACCCCCGAGCGTGTTGCGGCGAGGGATCGCGTAGGCGCCGTCGCCGCTCAGCCGAAGCGTTTCGCGTAGCCGGCGACCCCGGCGGCCGGTGGACGCTCGCGCACCTCGACCCCGACGGGCGGGTTGCCGAGCAGTACCGGATCCTCGCCGAACGGCATCCGCATCGGCATCCGCCGTTCGATCGCGGTAACGATCTGGGCCGCTCGCCACGGCTCGGGGGCCGGCTCGCGGCGGGGCGACGGGAGGGCGACCTCGGCGATGGCGTCCACCCCTTCCATGGCCTCGACGTCCAGCAGCAGAGCGATGTCCGCGCCGGCTCCCACCGGGACCGGCAGCATCTCGAGCATGTCCCGCCGGACGGCCCAGTTGCGCGACAGCGGCTGCCGCAGCCGGCTCAGCTGCGGTGCGTGCAGCGCGAGCAGGGGGCGCGCCACGAACGTCGTGAGCAGGTCGTCGACGCCCTTCTGGTAGCCGGTGGCCAGGGTGCGATCGTCGTCGGCCAGCAGCGATTCGAGAAGCGCCAGGGTGGTCTCGACGAGTTCGGGTGAGGAGTCGGCGACGACGAGGATCTCGGCGCGGGTCGCGAACAGGGACTTCCAGACAGCCTCGCCCCGGCCCGGGTAGCCGCCGTGCTCGGGCGCCACCTCGCCCGCGACGAGCCGGTGCACGACACCCTGGGAAGCCTCCCCTGCGGCCGGAACCTCGGCATCCTCGGCGTTGTCCAGCAGGACGACCTCGTCCAGGAGACCGTCGCACAGCCCCGCCTCGACCAGCCGGACGATCTGCTCGGACGTCGGGGGACGCTCGAGCTGATCGCAGATCGGCAGGACGAGGGCGATGGCCCGGCCGGCCTTGGCGGCCTGGAGGTGCCGGGCTCGCTCGCGGATGCGGGAAGCGCTCACGCGGGACATCGTAGGGATGCGCCGGCGGCTCCCGACGGGCAGGATCCGGGTGGCTCAGGCGGCGACGTCCTCACCGCGACACGGCGAGGTGGTCACGGGGACGAGTCGCGGTCCTGGGAGCCGGCCGGGCAGCCGGTCAGTACCAGTTGTGGGATTCGCTGTGCGCCCAGGCTCCGCACGGAGACCCGTACACGTCGGCGATGTAGGACAGGCCCCAGCGGATCTGGGTGGCCGGGTTGGTCGCCCAGTCGGGGCCGGCGGCAGCCATCTTCTCGCCCGGCAGCGCCTGGGGGATGCCGTAGGCCGAGGACGTCGGGTTGTCCGCGGTGTAGGTCCAGTCGGACTCCCGCGTCCACAGCTTGTTGAGGCAGTCGAACTGGTCCGCGCCCCATCCACGTTCGGCGGCGAGGCGGGCGGCGACAGCGCGCGGGTCGGCGAGCTGCTGCGCCACCTGCTGCTGGCGCGCCGCCTCGGCGGCGGCCGCCGCGGCCTCGGCCGCCTTGCGCTCGGCCTCGGCCCGGTTGCCCCGCTACCCCATCTGCCTGAAAGCCTCCCGCGCCGCTTCGTCGGCCGCGGCCTGGCTGTCGC
>JBDIAG010000647.1:0-3052 GCA_039812305.1 Actinomycetales bacterium
GGCGCGAATGGCGGCCACATAACCACCCGGGCCCGCTCCCAGGACAACGACGTCGAAGTGTGCGCTCATGAGCAGCACCCTAGTGGACCGCCTCCCCAGTTTTCAGCCTGCTGGACGCCCGATGATCAGCCTCGCCGCAGGACGGTCGAGATCGGCGTCCGATCCGATGGCTTATGCTTCCCGAGTGGCAGAGCTCTCCCCCACCAGCATCGGGTACCTGATCCGGGACGCCCGCAGGCAACGCGGACTCTCACAACAGGAGTTGGCCGACGAACTGGGTACCTCTCGCGAGACCGTCAACGATCTGGAAGCCGGGCAACGGGAACTCTCCGTCGACCTGGTGAACCGGATCGCCGAGGCCCTGGAACAACCGCAGACGATGGGCGGTGCGCTCCACCTGCGGATCCATGGCGAGACCACGCTCAGTGGCTCGATCGACGTCCGGTCGTCCAAGAATGCGGCGGTCGCCCTGCTGTGCGCCTCGCTGCTGAACCGCGGCCGCACGGTGCTGCGGGGCATCGCCCAGATCGAGGAGGTCAACCGCATCCTCGAGGTGCTGACCAGCATCGGGGTGAAGGCGACCTGGTCCGAGACGCGCACCGAACTCGAACTGATCCGTCCGGACCGGTTGGAGCTGTCCAAGATGGACGTCGAGGCCGCCCGCCGGACCCGCTCGATCATCATGTTCCTCGGGCCGCTGCTGCACGACGAGCCGTCCTTCGAACTGCCCTACGCGGGCGGCTGCAACCTGGGCACCCGCACCGTGACTCCGCATCTGCAGGCGTTGCGCCACTTCGGCCTCGACATCAAGGCCACCGAGGGCTCCTATCACGCCCGGGTGACCCCGATCGACCCGCTGGCACACCGCTCCATCACGCTCACCGAGCGCGGCGACACGGTCACCGAGAACGTCCTGATGGCCGCCGCGCGGCACCCGGGTGAAACGGTCATCCGCAACGCCAGCAGCAACTACATGGTGCAGGATCTCTGCTTCTTCCTGCAGCAGCTCGGCGTCCACGTCGACGGCATCGGATCGACCACCCTGCGGGTTCGCGGGCTTCCGCTGATCGACGCCGACATCGCGTTCGCGCCGTCCGAGGATCCGATCGAGGCGATGAGCCTGCTCACAGCCGCGATCGTCACCGGCTCGGAGCTGACGGTGCGGAGGTGCCCGATCGAGTTCCTGGAGATCGAGCTCGAGATCCTGGCCGAGATGGGCCAGTCGTTCGACCTGTCGCCGGAGTACCCGGCCGAGAACGGCAACACCCGGCTGGTCGACATCACCGTGCACCCGTCCGAGCTGTACGCCAGTTCGGACAAGATCCACCCGATGCCGTTCCCCGGCCTGAACATCGACAACCTGCCGTTCTTCGCGGTGATCGCCGCGGTCGCCCAGGGCCGGACGATGATCCACGACTGGGTGTATGAGAACCGGGCCATCCACCTGGTGGAGCTGACCAAGCTGGGCGCGAACGTCCAGCTGCTCGACCCGCACCGGATCATCGTCACCGGCCCCACCCGCTGGCGTGGCCAGGAGGTCATCTCTCCCCCGGCCCTGCGTCCGGCGGTCTGCCTGCTGCTGGCTGCCCTCGCTGCCCGCGGCACCAGCGTGCTGCGTGACGTCTACGTGATCAACCGCGGCTACGAGGATCTGCCGAACCGGCTCAATGCCCTGGGCGCCAAGATCGAGGTCTTCCGCGACTGACAGCCGCAACCGGAACGAAGGGACGGTTCTTTTCGTCCCACGAGATCCCTTCCAGCGGAACGAAAAGAACCGTCCCCGCGTACCGGGCGAAAGTCCCCACAAGCTCGACCAGCGGTGGTCAACGAGCCTCAGGTGGTACGAAGGGACGGTTCTTTTCGTCCCACTGGATTGCTGCGAGTGGAACGAAAAGAACCGTCCCTCCGTACCGGGGTCAGCGCACCTGGTGGACGTCGAAGTGGTACGTGGGGGTGACGATCTCGTCTTGGGCAGCCACCAGCTGGAGCTCGGACAGGCCGGAATCGGCGGTCTGCTTGAGCACCGAGTAGACGATGTCGGCGGTGGCGCCGACGGCCTCGGCGGCGGATTGGGTGCGCAGCCAGTGCGCCAGGAACATCGCGGCGGTCAGATCGCCCGAACCGGTGAAGGTGCGGTCCAGCCGCGGTGTGGTCACCTGCCAGGCGCCCGCCCCCGTGACGGCCAGCATGGTCAGCGAATCGTCCTCGGTGGTGTCCGTCACCACGGACGTCACCAGCACCGTCTCCGGGCCGACGGCTCGCAGCGCGTGGGCGGCCTCGATGACCTCGTCCAGAGTGTGCGTCTCGCGACCGGTCAGGAAGTCGAGTTCGAAATGGTTCGGGGTGACAATCTGCGCCTTCGGCACCACCTGGTCACGCATGAACTCCGGGATCCCGGGCCGGACGAAGAAGCCGCGGCCGACATCACCCATCACCGGGTCACAGCAGTAGATCGCGCGCGAACTGCGCTCCTTCACCAACTCCACCGCATCGAGCACCACGGCGCCGACCTCTTCGGCACCCTGGTAGCCGGACAGCACGGCATCCACCCGCGGCAGCACGCCCCGCTCGTCGATGCCCCGGATCACCTCGGCGACGTCCGCGGCGGCCAGCAGGGGGCCGCGCCATTCGCCGTATCCGGTGTGGTTGGAGAAGTGCACGGTGAGCACCGGCCAAACCTCGACGCCGGACCGCATCAGCGGGAAAGTGGCCGCGCTGTTGCCCACATGTCCGTACGCGACGGAGGACTGGATCGACAGGATTGTTGTCACGAGGCCCTATTGTGTCGCAGACCGTCGCGCGGTGGAAACGCTCTCGGCGATCAGCACAGGAAGGCGTCCAGCGCTGCCGCCTCAGCCTCCAACTCGGCAGCCCGCTGTTCCTCACCGCGAGCCCGGTAATCGGCAGCCGCGGCGAGCCGCTCGTCCCGCTCGGCGCTGACGATCTCCAGGGTGTGGTCCTCGTCCAGCTCGCGGCGATCGGCCTCGGCCACCCCCACGCCGACTGCAGTCCCGGCGACGTGTTCGCTGGTCGCGGCCGGACCGCCGGCGGC
>JBDIAG010000648.1:0-3052 GCA_039812305.1 Actinomycetales bacterium
ACCCCAGGAGCCGCTGCAGCTTCCGATGCCGCGTGACCCGCGAGCCCGCGACCTCGCTGCGCGGCTCGCCGCCGATCCGGGCAGCCAGGAACCCGTCGACGTCCTCGCCCGGCGCGTCGGGGCCAGCCGGCGGACGCTGGAGCGGCTCTTCGTCGCCGAGACCGGGATCAGCATCGGACGCTGGCGCCGACGCCTGCGCCTGGTCGAAGCGCTGCGGCTGCTGGCCGAGGGGGAGCAGGTCACCACCGCCAGCGCCCGTCTCGGCTACGCGACGCCGAGTGCGTTCACCGCGATGTTCCGCAGCGAGCTCGGCGTCTCCCCGCGGCAGTACTTCGCCCCGGCGACCCGGTGAGCCGGCGGGGGAGGCCGACCGAACCCGGCTGGCACCCGGGGTGATCGAGCCGTCGTCACCCCAGCCCGGAACTCGCTGTGGGACAGGACTCTACGGTCGCGGACAGCCTGGTTCAGAGCGGCGAAGAGCAGGTCACCGTGGACGGCCGATCCGGTGGCGACCCCCGATGCGGCCGACGCCATCACCATGGTCATCGGCTGGCCGCGTTGCCGGCTGCCCGGACTCCGGGCACGGCCGACCTGCCCCGCGGATCGCCGGCTACGACGGCATCGGCCTTCTCCGGGCGGCTCGCGGCCGGTCGATCGCCGGCCGCCGCCGTCGTGTCATCGACGGACCTGTCGATCCCGTGTGGCGCAGCGGGTTCTGGGCGAGCGGCGACCCAGATGGCGCGGCCCGAGGTGTACGAGATCTCCGACGTGCCGGCCTCCAGGGCCTCGATGACGCCGTCGAGACCGGCGAGATCCTCGCCGGTCAGTGTCCCGGCGAGGCGTTCACGGTGAGACCGCAGTCGTCTGGTCAGGTAGCCGGCGCCGTCACCGGTGGTCGCGGAGACGGTGAACGCCGTCTCGCGGTGCCGCAGGCCGGTGAATCCGGCCTCGGTGATCAGGGTCGGCCAGTCAGCCGTCCCGGGGTGACCGTGCTCGGCCAGCGCCGTGGCGAGGCGGTGCCGGAGGCCCTCGCGGCCGCTGCCCAGATCAGCGGGCTCCATGGTCAGCGTACCGGTCATCTCGATGACGACCAGCACGCCGCCCGGACGTAACACCCCGAACGCGCGCCGCAGCAGCAGGGCCGGATCAGCCACGTGATGCAGCGACAGGGCAGCCCACACCAGATCCGCCCCGCCGGGTACGAGAGCGGGCCAGTCGCCGTCCAGGTCGGCCAGGTGCGTCTCGACCCGGTCGGAGATTCCCGCCGCCGCGGTGGCCGCGCGGAGTCGCCCGAGCAGTTCCTGGGACATATCGACACCGTGAACGCGAGCGTTCGGGAACCTGGCCGCCAGGGCGACGGTGCCCGCACCCGTTCCGGGACCGAGGTCGACGATGAGAGAAGGGTCGGCCTTCACCGAGGACGCTGCCTCCTCGATCGCACTCTGCGTGACGGGCGTACTCAGCCCGGCCTCGAGGTCGAGGTGGTCGGCGAACCCCGCGGGTAGATCGGACCAGGGCGAGAGGTGGGCGTGTGGATGAGGCGAGTCTTTGTCTGTCATGCCGTCAACGCTACGCGCGTCTTTCCAAAATGGCATACAGTCTTGCGTATGACGCAAGAAAGCACGGAGAGGATCGTGGCTCAGCGCATCCGCGGACTCCGCCTGGCTCGCGGGTGGACGCTCGACAACCTCGCCGGGCGCAGCTATCTCTCCGCCTCGACGCTGAGCCGGATCGAGACCGGCCACCGGCGCATCGCCCTCGAGCAGCTGGTCGCGATCGCCAAGGCCCTGGGCACGTCCCTGGACCAGCTGGTCGAGCCCGAAGGCAACGACGACGTCGTCATCCGGCCCGAGCCAGAGACGATGGACGGCATCACCTTGTGGTTGCTCTCGCGCGAACGGGACCGCCGTGGCGTCACGATCGCGAAGATGCGGATCACCGAGGAACGGGCGAAGAACGACCCGAAAGTGCACCCCGGCTACGAATGGTTCACGGTGCTGAGCGGCATCGTCCGCCTCCAGCTCGGGACGCGCACGATCCTCGTCCACCCGGGCCAGGCCGCCGAGTTCTCCACCATGACGCCGCACGCGCTCGAAGCCCATCAGGGTCCCGCCGAGATTCTCACCATCTTCGACCACGACGGGGAGCACGCACATCTGCCGGGACATCGCCACCGGTAGAACCCGGAAGAGTTCTTCGAGGCCGGCGCTGGTCACCGGCCAACGCGGTCATCACGGCCTCGGACTCGGGCGGTTTGCCGGTGGGCGGGACGTCGTCGCGGCGGTTCCGGTGGCGCCGGAGGGGCCTGGGTATGCTCGCAGGATCCGTGACGAAGGAGTGCTAACCCATGGTCCAACGGCAGGTTCCCAAGCCGGCGGAGATCTTCGAGCTGTTGCAGTTCAAGAAGTTTGAATTCGACGGTCGGAAACGTCGGCTCGATGCGGCGCTCACCGTCCAGGATCTTCGACGGATCGCGAAGCGACGCACCCCCGCCGCCGCTTTCGACTACACCGACGGGGCGGCGGACGACGAATTGTCGCTGGAAAGGGCTCGGCAGGCGTTTCAGGACATCGAATTCCATCCGTCGATCCTGAAGGACGTTTCGCGCGTCGACACGACGACGCAGATCCTCGGTGGCAGTTCGGCGCTGCCGTTCGGCATCGCTCCCACC
The DNA here is from genome assembly GCA_039812305.1 of Actinomycetales bacterium. Classification (GTDB taxonomy): domain Bacteria; phylum Actinomycetota; class Actinomycetes; order Actinomycetales; family CAWJMD01; genus JBDIAG01. Next base: position 2,672 of record JBDIAG010000648.1, read on the forward strand.
GGATTCACCCGGCTGATGCAGACCGAGGGCGAGACCGCCGGCGCGGGCGCGGCCGGGGCGGCCGGCATCCCGTTCACGCTCTCCACCCTCGGGACGACCTCCATCGAAGGGGTGAAGGAGGCGAACCCGCACGGCCGCAACTGGTTCCAGCTGTACGTGATGAGACAGCGGGAGATCTCCTACGGCCTGGCGGAGCGCGCCGCGGCCGCCGGATTCGACACGCTCTTCTTCACCGTCGACACCCCGATCGCCGGGGCCCGGCTGCGGGACAAGCGCAATGGATTCTCGATCCCCCCGCAGATCAGCGTGCGCACGGTGGCGAACGCCATTCCGCGTCCCTGGTGGTGGTGGGACTTCCTGACGACTCCGAAACTGGAGTTC
>JBDIAG010000649.1:0-3052 GCA_039812305.1 Actinomycetales bacterium
CGAGGCGACCGGCGTCGGCTTCAGCGCGGCGGCCGCCTGATCGGCCGGCGTGAGCTCGGTGAACGCCTGCCCGAGCACGAGATCGACGGTGCCGTCGCCGCGGTCGTCGGCCACCAGCACCGAGTTGGCGACCTGCACCTGGACGGACTTGGCCGCGGCCAGACCCTCCGGACCGTGGTGCACCTGCGCCGGATCGGGGAAGTCACGCTTGTCCTGCGGGGCGTTGCCGGTCTCGACGACGTGGTACCCGCGGGCCGACAGATCCGAGGACACCCGGGCGGCGAGGCCGCGCGTGCCGGTGCCGTTCAGCACGCGCACCGAGACCTCTCCCGGCGCGGCCATCGCCTCCTGCGATGCGGTCGGGCATGGGGCGGCCGTCGGCGAGCCGCCGAACGGCCACGAGATCACGCCCTGGTTGATCGCCGCGCCCAGCACCCCGATCAGAATCACGACGAGGACGATGACGCCGAACGAGATGGCCTGGCGACGCCTGACCCGGGACCGCTGCAGTGCCCGCTGCCGGCGCTGCTGATAGCGATCTTCGTCTTCCTGGGTCCAGCCGGAATCGACCACCGGCCTGCGCACCGGCTGTTGCCGGGCCTGCGGTGGCGTGTCGAGCTGCGACCCCTGCTGCTCGTCGGAATGGTCGGACATTGCGGATTCCTCCTGGTGCGCGACCCCGGCTCACCGGGGGCGCGTCAGCCGAGCTCCAGAACTCGGGCGTGCAGAACGTGGCGCTGGTGCAGGGCCGCGCGCAGGGCGCGGTGCAGGCCATCCTCGAGGTAGAGCTCGCCCTGATACGCGACGACGTGGGCGAACAGATCGCCGTAGAACGTCGAATCCTCAGCGAGCAGCGCCTCGAGATCCAGCGTGCGTTTCGTCGTGGTCAGCTCCGCCAGCCGCACCTGCCGAGGAGGCACCTTGGCCCAATCCCGCGGAGACACGTACGCATGTTCCGGGTAGGGCTTGGAGTCGCCGACCGCCTTGAAGATCACTCGTTGAGTCTAGTGCGACCCGCTGACATTCCTGTCCTCGCTCGGCGTGGACGCGCTGATGCTCCGGCGAATGTCACCGCCGGCGGGTAGCCTCGGGCGCGGAAAAGGGTGCGACGGGAAATTAGCGCTGCAGTGTTAATTTGCTCGCGAGCCCCAAGTCGAAACCGATCCGGGAGGTCTGATGGGCATCGTCGAGGAGGTCACGGCCGGGTACGCCAGCGACGGCTCCGCTCTCGAACTCGGTGCGCTGGTCGTCGACGGGGCCGGGGTGCCGGAGGCCGCGGTGCGCATCCCGCTGGCCGTCCTCAACCGGCACGGCCTGGTCGCCGGCGCGACCGGCACCGGCAAGACGAAGACGCTGCAGCTGATGGCCGAACAGCTCTCGGCCGCCGGCGTGCCGGTGTTCGTGGCGGACATGAAGGGCGATCTCTCCGGGCTGGCTGCGCCGGGGGAGCCCGGCGAGAAGATCTCGGCGCGGGCGTCCGAGGTCGGGCAGGAATGGCAGCCGACCGCGAATCCGGTGGAGTTCCTCGCCTTGGGTGGCAAAGGCACCGGCGTGCCGGTGCGAGCGACGGTGACCGACTTCGGCCCCACCCTGCTGGCGAAGGTGCTGGGCCTGGGCGAGGTGCAGACCTCCAGCCTCGGGCTCATCTTCCACTTCGCCGATTCCAAGGGTCTCGCCCTGCTCGACCTCAAGGATCTGCGTGCGGTCATCCAGTACCTCGTCTCGGACGAGGGCAAGGCCGAACTGCAGAGCCTCGGCGGTCTGAGCAAGGCCACCGCGGGAGTGATCCTGCGCGAGCTGATCACGTTCGCGGACAGTGGCGCGGATGAGTTCTTCGGCGAGCCGGAGCTCGACATCACCGACCTGCTGAAGGTGGCCGACGACGGGCGGGGCGTCATCTCCTGCCTCGAGCTCGGGGCCGTGCAGAACCAGCCGAGGCTGTTCTCCACCTTCTTGATGTGGCTGCTCGCCGAGCTCTTCGAGCACCTGCCCGAGGTCGGCGACCTGGAGAAGCCCAAGCTGGTGTTCTTCTTCGACGAGGCGCACCTGCTCTTCTCCGACGCCCGCAAGGAGTTCCTCGAGCAGGTCGGCCAGACGGTCCGGTTGATCCGGTCGAAGGGCGTCGGCGTCTTCTTCGTCACGCAATCGCCGACGGACGTGCCGCGCACCGTCCTCGCGCAACTGGGCTCGCGCGTCCAGCACGCCCTGCGGGCCTTCACCCCGGAGGACGCCAAGGCGCTCGCGGCGACCGCCAAGACTTACCCCACCTCGTCCTACGACCTGGAGAAGGTGCTGACCGGGCTCGGTACCGGCGAGGCCATCGTGACCGTGCTGAGCGAACGCGGCGCGCCGACGCCCGTCGCCTGGACCCGATTGCGCGCCCCGCAGTCCCTGATGGCGCCGATTCCCGCCGAGCAGCTGGGCGCTGCCGTCCAGGCCTCGCCGCTGCAGGCGAAGTACGGCCAGGAGATCGACCGCGAGAGCGCTTACGAGCTGCTGCAGGCCAGGCTGGCGCCGCCGCCGAGTGAGACGATGCCGAGTCAGCCGCCGGCGCCTGCTCCCGAGCGGGCCCCGAGCCAGGAGCGGCCCCGGCAGGAGCCGCGCGCCACGCCGCGGCGGGCGCCGAAGGAGGAGCCGTCGATGGTCGAGCAGGTGCTGAAGTCGTCGGCCTTCAAGTCGTTCACACGTTCCGCCGCGACCGTCGTCGGGCGGGAGATCACTCGCTCCCTGTTCGGCGTCCGCCGCCGGCGCTGATCAGCCGGGCGCCAAGGGTCGGGGCGTCGATCGGTGGAGGCCGCTCGGTCGGGCGGTCGATTGTGGGTCTCCAGCAACCACGAGGTTCCGGCCGGCGGCTGGGGCAACCACGATCGACCGTGTGGGGCAGCGTCGCGGGTCAGCGGACGTGCACGCTGCCGTAGGGCGTGACGTCGCCGACCCAGACCCGGCTGCGCACCACGTCGATGTCCTGGGGGACGGTGCTCAGCGCGAGGCCCCAGGTGCGGATCTTCCGGTCGGACACCGGCTGTGCGTCGGGCTCGACGCCCGGCACCAC
>JBDIAG010000650.1:0-3050 GCA_039812305.1 Actinomycetales bacterium
ATGGGCGTGATCCGCCACGTCGACGCCGGATACGACCTCGCCGAGGACATCGCGGACCAGCGCGACGTCCGCGTTCCGATGCGAGAAGGCTGAACCCGCGCATCGGCCTGGACGCTCGACCCGGCGTTCGAAGGGAGACCGTGATCGCTGGTGCAATGGTTGACGCCAGGGCCGCGTCGGGCGAGCGGGGCGCGATCAGGCCACCTGGACGCGCTCGTCGCCCATCACGTACTCGACAGCGAGGCCACCGCCGACGGCCTCCAGGTACCGGCGGATCGTGCCGATCCTGGCGCTGTCGAGGTCTCCGCTCTCGATCTTGGAGACCTGGCGCTGCCCGACGCCGATGCGCTCGGCCAGCTGCGCCTGGGTGAGGCCGGCCCGCTCGCGCAGCTCACGCAGCCGGTAGGCCCGCACCTCGGCGAGCATCCGCTCCTTGTGCGCGTCGATCTCCGCCCGGTCCGTGGGATACCTGGCCGCCAGCTCCTCGTAGCTCAGTGCCATCTCCATCACTCTCCTCTCAGTCACTCTGACTCTTCAGTCGGCGTAGGTGGTCGTCGAGCAGCTCGTCGGCCACTGGGATGTTCTTCTTGTACCAGCGCGTCCAGTTCCCGGCCTTGTCGCCGGCGACGAGCATGATCGCCCGTCGCCCGTCGCCCGTCGCCCGTCGCCCGTCGCCCGGGGTCGAAGGCGAACAGGACCCTCAGCTCGCTGCGACCGGATGACCCGGGCCTCAGCTCCTTCATGTTCCGGAGCCGGGACGCGGTGACCGTGTCCACGAGCGGGCGGCCCAGCCGGGGGCCGTGATCCTTGAGCACCTCGATCGCAGAAGATCCCGGTTCCACAGGTAGAGCTCCCGAGCACGGTCGGTGTTGCCGCCCGCCGCGGAGAGGTACGTGCCCATGCGGGCGGGAGCGATCGAGCGGTCCAGCGCCCTGAGGTCATGAGCGGGCAGCGGCACTGGACGGGTCGGCCGCGGTGCGCGACGCCCTGATCGAGGCTGCTGCAAGGCACGGCAGAGCCCGGCTGCGCGCCGAGGCGGAGACATTGGCAGCAGACCCGGAAGACCGCGCCGAGGGCGCGCAGGCGCTGCGCGCGCGGTGACGTGAGCCGGCTGCGCGCGCCTCGCAGAGTCCAGGGCCGACGGGTCAGGCGATCTGGAATGTCTCGTCGCCGACCTGCACTTCGACTCGGAGCGTGCCGCCGAGTGCGTCGGCGTATCGGCGGAGGGTGTCGACCTTGGTGAAGTCGACGTTGCCTCGCTCGATTTCGGAGACTCGTTTCTGGCTGATCTCCAAGGTCTCGGCAACATCGGTCTGAGTCAGGGCGAGCATCTCGCGCAGCTCGCGGAGTTTGTAGGCGCGGACCTCGGCGAGCATCCGCTCCCTGTGGGCTGCCTGGCGCTCGGGGTTGCCGGGACGCTCACGCAGCAGATCGTCGAATGTCTTGGCCATGTCACTTCCGACCCTTCTTGCGCCGCGACTTCGTCGTCGGCTTCTTCGGCATGTTCTCCCGTTGTTTCTTCAGCTTCTCCAGATGCGCGTCGTAGCGGTCGTCGGCGATCGGGATGTGGGTGCGGTACCACCGTGACCACGCGCCCTGCTTGTCACCGGCGACGAGCAGGATCGCTCGGCGCCTGGGGTCGAAGACGAACAGGATGCGCACCTCGCTCCGTCCCGAGGAGCCGGGTCGCAGTTCTTTCATGTTGCCGTGTCGGGAGCCGACGATCGTGTCGACCAATGGCCTGCCCAGCCCGGGCCCGTGCTCCTTCAAGATCGCCAGGGCCGCGGCTATCAGGTCGTAGGTCTCCTCGTCGACGGACAGCAGCCAGTCCTCGACGAGGTCGATCTCCACTACCCACACGTGAACGAGTATACCCTCTCCATTCTACAAGAGAAAGGGTATGTGCGCGTGTCTGGTCCGGAGCCTCGACAGGCTGCGATGGGGAGTGGAGCAAGGGACAGCGGGCCCGAGGGAGAACGCGACGGCCTCCCAGCACCAACCATGCCCAGTCTGCAGCGCACCGACATGTCGTCCCTGCTGCACGCGCGGTGGCTGGTCGGGCGGTGGAAGCGGGACGGACAGTCCTTCCCGGTCCCTCCCCGGCCGGCTTGGTTCCGGCCAAAGGGGCCGTCGGTGAGCCGGTGCCCGGCGATGTCGTCGAGCGGAATCTCAGTGCTGCTGTCCAGGTCCTGGTCCACGGTGCGCTGTTCGAGGAGGTCGACGCCGGGGCCGGTCAGCTGACTGGCGCGTGTCAGCGCCGACCATCCAGCCACCGGCCCGAACATCCAGCCAACGGCCCGAACATCCAGCCAACGGCCGGGCATCCAGTTACCGGCCGGGCATCCGGCGATATGCGGCTGCTCGGCCGCTATCTGGATGCCGACGCAGATGGCCAGCGCCGGAGGGGTTCGGTTGCCGGGACGCAGGTTGGACCAGACTGAGTGCGTCGGCGATCGGCAGGAACTGCTGAAGGGCGAACTCAGTTGGGACTGTGGCCGCGTCGTAGCCGCACCGACGTTGTCCCGGCGTTGTGGGTGAGACGTGGAGATGTGCTCACTGTCCCCGAGTCTGCGCCGGCGCGACGTACTCATGGCTCAGCTCGCTCACCTGGGCGATGTGGTCGAAGTCGTGGTCGGCGGCGAGCACCGTCGCGTCGTTCGCGATCGCGTAGGCGGCGATGAGGATATCGACCGCCCCGGCCGATCGCACGAGCCCCGAGTTCCACAGTGCGGACTGGATGTCGAGGACGAGCAACTCATCAGGTGCGCGCTCGAGTGGGAAGCCCATCGAGATCTGCTCGCGATAGCGTGCGTGCTCCTCGGGCGTCCGAGCGCTGTGGCAGAACTCGAGAACCTGCGGAGGACACGTCACGAACAGGTCCGCCGGGGCGCGTTCGATGCTCCGCAGCCGTGCTGTGATGCTCTCGTCGCCGGTGGCCAGCCTGGCCCAGACCGAGTTGTCGACGAGGTAGTCGGTCATGAGGCGGGTGCGGGTGGGACCACGGGCGCGTCCAGTTCCTCGGGCAGGCCGGTGAGCCCAGCGATGCCGTC
>JBDIAG010000651.1:0-3040 GCA_039812305.1 Actinomycetales bacterium
TGAACTCGTCAATGGCGTTGTCCACGACCTCCTTGAGCAGGATGTAGCAGCCGTCGTCCGGGTGCGCACCCGAGCCGATGCGCCCGATGTACATGCCGGTGCGCAGCCGGATATGCTCCAGCGAACTCAGCGTCTTGATCTTGCTCTCGTCGTAAACTGCCGCTTTGGGTTTTTCAGCCATAGAAATTCGCGGCGCTGAAGATGGGGAAGAATGCGCCCGGAGGAAATGCGAAAGTGGCTGGGTTCGCCGCGCTAAGTTCCCGACCGTCAGAATCACTGGCGGCACGTGGCAAGCGGAAGCCGAGGGGCTGTGGCTGGCGATGGCTCGGTTGTCGCCTTTGGGAGTCGTGGCAACGCCAAACTCTTGACGCCGCAACATTTAGCGTGTTACAACCGTGCCACCACCATTAGCAGTGGGTTTATGCGCTGCCCAAAATGCGGCTGTCAGGACGACAAAGTCGTTGATTCACGCGCTTCCCGCGAAGGGGCTACCATCCGCCGTCGCCGGGAATGCCTCGCCTGCTCACGGCGCTTCACGAGCTACGAACGGGTGGAGGAAGTGCCCATCGTCGTCGTGAAGAAGGATGGCCGCCGGGAACCCTTCGACCGCGCCAAGCTGCTGAAAGGGCTTCTCGCCGCCTGCCAGAAGCGACCCGTCTCCCTGGCCCGGCTGGAGGACCTCGCGACGGACATCCAGGCGAAGCTCCTGGAGCGCCCGGACCGGGAGATCCGGGCCCGGGATCTGGGCGAAGTGGTGATGGATGAATTGAAGGGCCTGGATCAGGTGGCCTATGTGCGCTTCGCGTCGGTCTACCGGGACTTCAAGGACCTGCCGGATTTCGTGAAGGCCCTTGAGGAGGTTCTCATCCATCGCGAAGGCGGTTCCCCCGCGCCCGCGGCGCCCCGCGTGCCACTCACGCCCGCGGTCGAGACGCCGCTCTTTTCCGAGGAAGCCCCGCGCCCGAAGCGGAAGTAAGCCCCTCGCCCGCTACACTGGACCCACGAGGTAGTCGTGGCCGACGAAGTGAATCAGGTCCCCCAGGACGAGTCCCACAAAATCCCCGAGGTGCTGCCGGTGCTGCCCTTGCGGGATGTGGTGGTGTACCCCTATGTGATCCAGCCGCTTTCCGTCAGCCGCGAAGTCTCCATCCGCGCCATTGACACCGCGCTCGTCGAACAGAGCATGATCCTGCTGGTGGCCCAGAAGCAGTTGGAGATGGACGCGCCGGGGCCCGAGGATCTCTACCGCGTGGGCACCGCCGCGCTCGTCATGCGCGTGCTCAAGCTCCCGGATGGCCGCGTGCGGGCGCTGGTGCAGGGCGTGCAGCGGGTGAAGATCGAATACTTCACCGAGACGGAAGGCCTCTTCAAGGCCCGGGTCGAGCCTCTGGCCGAGCCCGAGGCCCCCAGCGGCGTCGAGACGGACGCGCTCATGCGGAGCGTGAAGCAAAGCCGGGAGAAGGCGACGACCCTCGGCAAGAGCCTGCCCCAGGAGGTGCTCGCCATCGCGAGCAACCTCGACAACCCAGGGCGGCTGGCGGATCTCGTCGTCTCCAACCTGGACTTGAAGCTTGCCCAGAACCAGGAGGCCCTCGAAATCGCCGATCCCATGCGGCGGCTCCGCAAGGCCCACGACATGCTTCTCCGGGAGATCGAGCTGCTGGAGGTCCAGCAGAAGATCACCCTCGAAGCCCGGGGCGAAATGGACAAGAGTCAGCGGGAGTATTACCTCCGCCAGCAGCTCAAGGCCATTCAGCAGGAGCTGGGCGAAGGCTCCGAACTGGCGGAAGAGATCCAGGGATTCCGGGACAAGCTCGCCAAGCTCAAGGTGCCCGAAGAGGTGATGACGGAAATCGAGCGCCAGCTCAAGAAGCTCGAGCGCATGCATCCGGATTCCTCGGAAACGGCCGTCACCCGCACCTACCTGGAATGGATGACCGAGTTGCCCTGGGGCCTCACCACCGAGGACAACCTGGACCTGAAGCGCGCCAAGCAAGTCTTGGACGAAGACCACTACGGACTCGCCAAGATCAAGGACCGGCTTCTCGAATTCCTCGCGGTCCGCAAACTGAAACCCGATCAGCGCGGCACCATTCTCTGCTTCGTGGGCCCGCCGGGCGTGGGCAAGACGAGTCTCGGCCGAAGCATCGCCCGGGCGCTGGACCGGAAATTCGCCCGCATCTCCCTCGGTGGCGTCCACGACGAAAGTGAGATTCGCGGCCACCGCCGCACCTATGTGGGTGCCATGCCCGGCCGCATCGTCCAGGCGCTGCATCAGGCCAAGACCCAGAACCCCGTCATCATGCTCGACGAGGTGGACAAGATCGGCCGCGACCTGCGCGGCGATCCCAGCGCGGCCCTGCTGGAGGTGCTGGACCCGGAGCAGAACAACACCTTCCGGGACCACTACCTCAATGTGCCCCTGGACCTCTCCAATGTGCTCTTCCTCGCCAACGCCAACGAGCTGGAGCCCGTGCACCCCGCCTTCCGGGATCGCATGGAGATCATCCACCTCTCCAGTTACACGCTCGAAGAAAAGCACGCCATCGCCGAAAGCCACCTCATCCCGCGTCAGATGGAGAAGCACGGCCTCAAGGCCAAGCACCTCGTCTACGCCGGCAAGGGGCTCCGCGCCATCATCACGGGCTACACCCGGGAAGCGGGCCTGCGCCAGTTGGAGCGCGAGATCGGGGGCGTCTGCCGCAAGGTGGCGAGGTCCGTGGCGGACGGCACCTGGAAGGCAAAGGTGACGCTCACCGACAAGAACATCCAAACCTACCTGGGGCCTTTGAAGTTCATCCCCGACGAGCGCCTTCAGAAGCCCCGCGTGGGCGTCGTCACGGGCCTCGCCTGGACCTCCACGGGGGGCGAAGTGCTCTTCGTGGAAACCCTGTCCATGCCCGGCAAGGGCGGCCTCCTGCTCACGGGCCAACTCGGCGATGTGATGAAGGAAAGCGCCCAGGCCGCTCTCAGCTACATCCGCTCCCGCAGTGAGGCGTTCCAGATCGACCCGGAGGTCTTCCAGAAGCGGGATCTCCAC
>JBDIAG010000652.1:0-3035 GCA_039812305.1 Actinomycetales bacterium
GTCCCGCAGGCTGGTGGCGCCGTCGAGGAGCTGGACCGAGCCGTCGCGGGCCCGCACCGAGCCGTCGGCGACCTGGTGCCCGCCGTCAGCCGCCTCGGTGAGGTTGGCGTGGATGTCGTTGAAGCCGACGAGCATCGTGTCGACCATCTGCTCGCCGAGCGAGGACGAGACGGCGGCGCGGATCTCCCGGACCACCGAGGACACCACGGTGCGTGCGGTGTAGCCGTTGGCATCGTTGTAGCGGACGTCGAGGCCGGCGGTCTGCGGGTGGTCGCCACCGACCGACACCACGGCGGCCGAGAAGTTCTCCGGGATCGTGACGACGGCCAGGTAGTCGCCGTCGGCCAGCCCGGATGCGGCCCGGCGCGCGTCCGTGCGCTGCCAGCGCACGGTCTTCCGCTCGACGAGCTCGTCGGCGACGGTGCGCCCCGCGTCGACCCTGCTGCCGTCGGCGGCGGTCGCTCCCTCGTCCTCGACGACCAGGGCGACCGGGAGCCGGTCGAGGTGATCGGTGGGATCCCAGAAGGCCCACAGGTACAGGGCGCCGTACAGCAGCGGGATGGCCGCCACCACGGCGATCGCCGCGCGGGTGAGCGGATGCCGGCTGAAGCGGCGCAGCTCGGTGCCGTGTCGGGTGGTGGCCAGCATCTCAGGCCACCTCCGTGGGTGCGGTTCTGGTGTCGATGACGTGATCCGGGACGAGCCCGGCCAGGTCCTGCGGGAACTGGGCCACCGCCAGGACGCAGACGCCGTCGAGGCAGGCCTGTTCCAGCGCCGCGAGCAACCCGGCTCGCTGGGCCGGATCGGTCAGCCGGTCGATGTCGTCCACGGCGAGGATGGCGGGCGTGCCCATCCGGGCCAGCTGCACCTCCAGGACCGCCCGTGCGCCGGCGTCCAGCTGCCAGACCGGGGTGCGGGCCGCGGGCGCGGGGCCCCAGGCGGTCTGCGCGCCGCCCCACACGTCCGCGACGAACTCGTCGTCCACTCGGGCGATCCGCTCGGTGAGCCGGGACAGCACCGCGGCCCGCTCCCCCACGTGCTCGCCGACAGTCAGGGTGTCGTCCAGGTCCGTGATGCCGCGCACGCAGGCCAACCCGGTGCGCCGCAAAATGTCTCGCCGGTTTCGCAGGCCCCTGAGACCGGGCCGCACGCGGCTCCCGAAGAGCGCAAGCGTGCCGCTGCCGGCATCGCACCGACCGGCCAGGGTGAGCAGCAGGCTGGTGCGGCCCGACCCCTCCGGCCCGGTGAGGCAGAGGAGGTCGCCGGGGCCGGCCATCACGGTGACGCCGGTGTAGACGGTGCCGCGCGAACCTTTCAGGCCCAGATCGTGGGCGAGGATCACAGGTTCCATGGCAACAATTATTACTGACCAGTCAGTTTAAATTCAAGTCGAGTATGACGGCACTCACCCCTGAGTAGCGCTACTCAGGAGTGCCCCACGGTCTCCGGGCGAGGGTGAGGGCATCGATCCCTCGCCACCGGAGTGACCATGCCCAGCCTCTACGCCCTCAAGCCCTGGTACACCCGCCGGCTCGGCCCGATTCTCGACGTCGCCACTCGAGCCGGCATGTCCCCCGACCTGTTCACCTGCCTCGGCGTGCTCGCCGGGATCGCCGCCGCTGCGGCGATCGGAGCCGGCTGCTGGGTCGGGGCCGTCGTCCTCCTCGCGATGCGGCTGGCCGGCGCGAATCTGGACGGAGCGCTCGCCCGCCGCCGCGGCGTGGCGCGGCCATGGGGATTCGTGCTCAACGAGATCGGCGACCGCACCAGCGACCTGGCGATGTTCGCCGGCCTGGCGGTCCTCGCCTACCGCGAGGGCGACGGGTTGCTGCCGCTGCTCTGCATGCTCTGCGCCTGCGTGGCGGCCGGGCTGCCCACGTTCGCCTCGCTCAGTCTGGCGGGCGCGGGCGGGCCGCGGCTCAACGGCGGTCCGCTCGGCAAGACGGAACGGTGCCTGCTCGCGGTGGTGGCTACCGCCTTCCCGGCGCTGCTGGTCTGGATCGGCGCGGTGATGGTGGTCGGTTCCCTGGTCACCGTGGTGATCCGACTGCACCGTGGGCGCCGCCTGCTCGCCCGTGAAACACCCGGCCCGGACGCCCCCGCCACCCAGGCCGCTCCGGCCGGGATCTCCCGATGAGCACGTTGGCGTGGGCCCCGGCCGGCGTGATTCCGACCGCCGTCTCCGCCGGGGCGTTGGGCGCCTCGGGAATCGCGGTCTGGCTGGCGCGCAAGCCCGTGCTGCGGCAGCGATGGCTGACCTGGGCGGTCATCCTCCCGGTGCTGTGGCTGGTCCTCGCCGCCGGACCGGCGGTGACCGCCGTCTTCACCGCGGCCGTCGCCCTGGTGGCCAGCCGCGAGTACGCCGCGCTGATCGACGCGCCCCGCCGCGACCGGCTGGTGCTGGCGATCGCCGCCGTCGCCTTTCCGGCCGTGGCGCTGCTCGCCCCCCAGTGGCTGGAACGAGCCCCGCTGCTTGCGCTGCTGGCCGCGCTGCCGGCGATGGCGGACGGCGACACCGAACGCGGATTCCACCGAACCGCCCTGACCGGCTTCGGAACGCTGTGGATCAGCTGGTCGCTGGCCCACCTCGTCCTCGGCTGGGAGCACGCGTACCTGCTCTGCCTGGCGGTGGCCACCGCGGACGTGGGCGCGTGGTGCACCGGCACGGGTCTGCGCCGATGGTCGGCACTGGCCCGGCCGCTGACACCGTTGTCGCCGGCCAAGACCCGCGGCGGGGTGATCGGATCGCTGCTCGGCGCGGCCGCGGTGCTGGCGATCGGCGGCGAGTTCGACCTGCGCCTGGTGCTGGCGGTCGGTGTCGGCGCCGTCCTCGGCGATCTGCTGGAGTCGATGGCCAAGCGACAGGCCGGAGTCAAGGACGCCGGCCACGTGCTCCCCGGATTCGGCGGCCTGCTGGACCGGATCGACTCCCTGCTGCTCGTCCTGCCGATCGTGGCGGTGCTGTCATGACCGCCGTGTCCGGCGATGCGGTCGCCGCTCTCGCCCTGGGCGGTTCGCGGCCCGGCACCACGCCG
>JBDIAG010000653.1:0-3023 GCA_039812305.1 Actinomycetales bacterium
TAGTGTCCTTTCGTTTGCAGCCATTTGATATGCGGCAGCCAATTGGACAGGATAATGCCGCTTCTGCCCCAGGCCGCCGCGCAAAACAACAGGGCAAAAGCTGGAAAATATTCGATGAAGCGACGTGAACGCAGCACCATGAACAGCGTTATCAGCGCGATGAACAGGAGTGTGTTTTCCACCCGGTCGCGCCGTCGCCGGACGAACGACTGCGGCAGAAAACCGAGCGCCAGTGCCGCCGCGAGCAGCCCGGGGAGGCCGAGGGTCGCTGCGGCCCGACAGATCAGCCCGGCACCCAGCGCCAGTGGCAGGGCCGCGAGCGGCGCGCACAGCATCGCCGCGGCAGCCACCGGACGGCGGATCTCGCCGATCTCGCCGACCGGCAGGATCGTCAGCGTGCCGACCGCGAGCCGCAACCCGGCCCGCAGGGAACTACTCACCGACGAGGTCGGCCAGCAGAGCCATCTCCCGCAGCAGCAGCGTCGCCGAGCGCACCAGCGGCACCGACGTCATCGCCCCCGAACCCTCGCCGAGCCGCATCCCCAGATCGACCAGCGGCTCCAGGCCGAGGGCGTCCAGCGCGTGTTTCTGCGCCGGCTCGGTCGAGCGATGCCCGGCCAGGAACCAGGCCCGGGCACCGGGGGCCACCTCGTCGGCGACCAGGGCCTCGGCGCAGGCGATGAGACCGTCCAGCAACACCGGCACGCCGCGCCGCGCCGCCCGCACGAGAAAACCCGTCCCGGCGGCCAGATCCGCCGAGCCCAGGCGGGCCAGCCGCTCCACCGGGTCCGGAATCCGGCCGTGCCCGTCGCAGGCCCGGGCCAGGGCCTGGCGCAGGACGTCGCGCTTGTGCGCGTAACCGTCGTCGTCCAGGCCGGTACCGCGCCCGGTGACCTGCTCGGCGTCGATGCCCAGGGTGGCGGCGACGAGGGCCGCGGACGGCGTGGTGTTCCCGATTCCCATGTCGCCCAGCACGAGAAGCTGTGCGCCGGCGTCGATCTCGTGATCGGCGATCTCGGCGCCGACGGCCAGCGCACGCTCGGTCAGCTCGCGGCTGATCGCGTCCTCGACGTCGATCGAGCCGCTGCCGCGGGTCAGCTTGAGGGAGGTGACGTCGGTGGGCGCCGCGGAGAGGTCGGCGTCCACGGCGATGTCGAGCACCCGGACGGTGGCCTGATGCTGTCGCGCCAGCACGCTCACGCCGGCCACTCCGGCGACGAACGCGTGCACCATCGCCGCGGTGACCTCGCTGGGATATGCCGACACCCCGGAGCGGGTGATGCCGTGATCCCCGGCGAGCACGACCGCCCGCACCCGTTCGATCGGCTCCGGCGGGCACTGCCCCTGGCAGGACGCCACCCAGGCCCCGACCTGTTCCAGCCGGCCCAGCGCGCCGAGCGGCTTGGCCAGCGCGTCGCTGCGCTCGAGCGCTCGCCGGTAGATCGCGGCGTCCGGGGGAGTCACCGCGGCGGGCTGGTCGGTGGGGAGCGGGGACCGGGCGGGCTCGGTCATGGGACCTCCATCTGTCTGGCGTCGGACGTGGCGGACGTGCTGGTTCCGGCGGTGGACCTGGAACGGACGCGGAATCGAGACTCGCGCTGTCGCAACGCCTCGACGACCTCACCGATGACGACCACCGCCGGTGGCGCGAGCCGGGCGGCGGCCGTGCGTTCGGCGATGTCGCCCAGAGATCCACGCACCACCCGCATGCTCGGCAGGCCGGCATCGGCGATGACCGCGGCCGGGGTGGACGTCGCGCGCCCGTGGGCGACCAGCGTGGCGGCGACGTCCGGCAGGGTGGCCACGCCCATCATCACCACCAACGTCAGCTTGCTGGCCGCCAACGCCGCCCAGTCGACGTCCGAGCGCGGGTCGTGCGGGCCGACATGGGCGGAGACCACGATGAAACCCTGGCTGAGGTTGCGGTGGGTCACTGGGATCTCGGCGAGCGCCGCCGCGGCCACCGAGGAGCTCACCCCCGGGATCGCGCGGACGGGCACGCCGGCGTCGCGGCAGGCGATCCACTCCTCGCCGCCCCGGCCGAAGACGTAGTTGTCGCCGCCCTTGAACCGCACCACGCGCCGGCCCTGCCGGGCGTTCTCGATCAGGATCGCGTTGATCTGCTCCTGGGGTGTGTATGGACCGCGCGGGATCTTCCCGACGTGGATGATCCGCGCGTCCGGCTTGGCCGACCGCAACGACTCCGTGGGCACCAGCCGGTCGCAGACGATGACGTCCGCCGCCGCGATCGCGGCCAGTCCGGCGACCGTGAGCAGACCCGGGTCGCCGGGGCCACCGCCGACCAGGACCACCTCGCCCCCGACGGGTTCGGACACCTCTCCCGCCGCCGGGAGGGCCGTGACCGGCACGGACGACGAGGTGACCGGCCCGGGCGTCCACGCCGCCGCGGCCCCGGCCAGCCGTTGGATCAGCTCCGGGTGACCCGCCGGATGCACATGCAGATAGGACGCGTGCACGCTCGTCCGGCCGCTCCCGGCCGGATCCAGCCGGAACCCCTCGGCCGCCGGCACCGCGAAGGAGGACGACAGCTCCCACGCCGCGCCACCCGCCGGGCCGGCCGGCGGTGTCGTCGTCGTCCGGTGGAACTCGTGACCGCGCACGGACTCCCCGGCCCGGGTGACCAGGCCGTCGGCCGCCACGTCTGCGGTGGCGTAGCGCAGCGTCAGCCGCGGGCTCATCGCCGCGACCGCCGGCACGACTCCGGCCATCTCATGGTCGTCCAGGACGTCGCACAGATAGAGCATTCCCGCGCACTCGGCGTAGGTGGGCATCCCGGCCGCGATGCCGGACCTGATCTGCCGCAACAGTTCCCGGTTCGCCATCAAGGCTCCGGCGTGCACCTGCGGGAAACCGCCACCGAGGTAGAGGGCCCGGGTGCCCGCCGGCAGCGCCTCGGCCGAGGCCGGATCGAACGTCACCGGCCGGCAGCCGGCGGCCCGCAGCAGCTCGTCGGTCTCGGTGTAGCGGAAGGTGAACGCCGGCCCGGCGGCGATGGCCACCAC
>JBDIAG010000654.1:0-3019 GCA_039812305.1 Actinomycetales bacterium
ATTCAACTTCCCGCTGGCGTGTTTCGAGATGGCGCGGTTCGCGCTGGTCGCCATCGGCCTCAACATCGTCGTCGGCTACGCCGGGCTGCTCGACCTCGGCTACGTGGCCTTCTTCGCGGTGGGCGCCTACACGGCGGCGATGTTCACCTCGCCCAGCTCGCCCTATCTCCACATTCCCTATCTGTGGACGATCCCGCTCGCGATCGCGGTGTCGATGGTCTTCGGCGTCATTCTGGGCATTCCCACGCTACGACTGCGCGGGGACTACCTGGCGATCGTCACGCTCGGGTTCGGCGAGATCATCCGGGTGCTGGCCACGATCATCCCGGCGATGCGCGGGCAGGTCGGCTTCCAGAGCGTCGGCAAGCCGCCGGGCAAGTACCCCGACGGCACGGACATCTTCCTGACCTCCAGCGGCACGCCCTGGTACTGGTTCGCCGTCACGCTGATCGTGCTCGTCCTGATCCTGGTCGGCAATCTGGAGCGTTCGCGGGTCGGCCGGGCCTGGGTGGCCATCCGGGAGGACGAGGACGCGGCCGAGGCGATGGGGGTGCCCACCTTCAAGTACAAGGTGTGGGCCTTCGCCCTGGGCGCCGGCGTCGGAGGCCTCTCCGGGGCCCTCTTCGCCGGCCAGATCGGATTCGTCAACAACCAGAAGTTCGACGTCGTGACGTCGATCCTGTTCCTGGCCTGCGTCGTGCTCGGCGGGAGTGGGAACAAGTTCGGGGTGATCGTGGGCGCTGCCCTGGTGAGCTACCTGCCGTTGCGGTTCAACGCGATCGCCGAGTACAAGTTCCTCATCTTCGGCTTCGCCCTCGTGCTGGTGATGATGTTCCGACCGCAGGGACTCATCCCGGCCCGGATGAATCTGCTGACCTACGGCCGGGAGGCGATGGCCAAGGTGGCTCCGAAGAAGCTGATGAAGGGGGAGTCGTCGTGAGCGCCGGCCCGAACTTCGACAAGCAGCCCGCCACACCGGAGTCACCGCTGCTCGACCAGGAGACGCTCGTCGAGAGCGGGATCGACCTCGAGGTCGCGGAGGCGGTGGCTCCCGATCGGGAGATCGCGGTCGAGGTCGGCGAACCCATCGTCCAGGTGAAGAACCTGACGATGAAGTTCGGCGGCCTGACCGCCCTGGAAGACGTCACCTTCGACATCAATCGCGGCGAGATCCTCGGGTTGATCGGGCCGAACGGAGCGGGCAAGACCACCTGTTTCAACGCGATGACCGGCGTCTACAAGCCGACCAGCGGCGACGTCCTGATGGAGGGCAACCGGCTCAACGGGAAGAAGCAGTACCGGATCACCCGCGCCGGGCTGGCGCGCACCTTCCAGAACATCCGGCTGTTCGGGGAGATGACGGCCCTGGAGAACGTCATCGTCGGCCTCGACGCCCGGCACCGGACGTCCGTTTTCGGGGCGATGGTGCGGCTGCCGCGGCACTACGCCGAGGAGCGGTCGTCGATCGAGCGCGGGTACGCGCTGTTGGAGTTCGTCGGGATCGCCGACCAGGCCAACCGGCTCTCCCGTCATCTGCCCTACGGCCACCAGCGGCGCCTGGAGATCGCCCGGGCGCTGGCCACCGAGCCGAAGCTGCTCTGCCTGGACGAGCCGGCCGCCGGCTTCAACCCGGCGGAGAAGGAGGAGCTGATGGAGCTCATCCGCACCATCCGCGCCGACGGGTACACCGTCCTGCTGATCGAGCACGACATGAAGCTGGTGACCGGCGTGACCGACCGGATCGTCGTCCTCGAGTTCGGTCGCAAGATCGCGGACGGCACGCCGGCGCAGGTGACGTCCGACCCGAAGGTGATCGCCGCCTACCTGGGAGTGCCCGACGATGAGTCTGCTTGAGCTGAAGAACATCAGTGTCCATTACGGCCGGATCGAGGCGATCCACGACCTGTCGTTCCGGGTCGAGCAGGGTGAGGTGGTCTCCCTGATCGGTGCCAACGGCGCCGGCAAGACGACCACGCTGAAGACGATCTCCGGAATCCTGAACCCCACCGCCGGGCAGATCCTCTTCGAGGGCACGGACATCACCAAGGTCAAAGCGCATGTGCGGGTGGTCCGCGGCATCTCCCAGTCGCCGGAGGGGCGCGGGGTCTTCCCCGGCATGACGGTGATGGAGAACCTCGAGATGGGCGCCTACTCGCGCAAGAACAAGGCCGAGATCGCCGAGGACCTGGAGCGCGCCTTCACCCTGTTCCCGCGGTTGCGGGAACGGGCGAAGCAGGTCTCCGGCACGATGTCCGGCGGGGAGCAGCAGATGCTCGCGATCGGCCGCGCCCTGATGTCGCGCCCGCGGCTGTTGCTGCTGGACGAGCCGTCGATGGGGCTGGCGCCGCTGATCGTCCAGCAGATCTTCCGGATCATCACCGAGATCAACGAGCAGGGCACGACGGTGCTGCTGGTCGAGCAGAACGCGAATCAGGCGTTGGCCCGCGCGCATCGCGCCTACGTGCTGGAGACCGGGTCGGTGACCCGGGAAGGGACCGGCAAGGAGCTGCTCACCGACCCGGCGATCAAGGAGGCCTATCTCGGCGTCGCCTGACCTGGGCCTTGCCTCCGCCATGCTCACGGCTGAGGCTTGGCTAAGATCGGAACCTCTTCAGGGGAAGGCGGCACGTGTGAACACATCGGATAAGGGGGCTGTCGGGGCCTACATCCGCCAGCAGCGGGAACTGGCGCAGCTGTCGTTGCGGGAGCTGTCCAAGATGTCCGAGGTCTCCAACGCCTACCTGTCGCAGATCGAACGCGGGCTGCACGAGCCGTCGTTGCGGGTGATGAAGGCCGTCGCGCAGGCGTTGTCGATGCCGCTGGAGGAGCTGCTCGCCCGCAGCTCCGGTCAGACCGAGGAGACACCCGCCCCGAAGGTGGACGTCGAGGCCGCCATCCGTGCGGAGGACCGCTTGACTCCCGCCCAGCAGGAAGCGCTGATCGCGGTCTTCCGCAGCTATCTCGCGGTGTCGGCGGCGATCAATCCGTCCCGCGGGCGCAAGAGCTGACCGGGGGCGGG
>JBDIAG010000655.1:0-3009 GCA_039812305.1 Actinomycetales bacterium
GACTGGGGGCTCGGCGAGGAGCGGATCGAGGCCCTGCTGGCCTGCGGTGCCGCGGTGGACGCCTGATGGGCACCCTCGTCTTCCTCCACGCCCACCCCGACGACGAGTCGATCACCACCGCCGCGCCGAAGGCGCGCTTCGCCGCGGCGGGCGTGCCGGTCACCCTGGTCACCTGCACCCGGGGCGAGCTCGGCGAGGTGATCGGCGACGAGTACGCCCACCTCGAAGGCGACGGCGACGGGCTGGCCGCGCATCGGGAGACCGAGCTGGCCGCGGCGATGGCCGAGCTTGGCGTGACCGACCATCGCTTCCTCGGCGCCGCGGCCGGCGTCCGCTATCGGGACTCCGGCATGGTCTGGGGGCCGGACGGCCTGGCCACCCCACCGCCCGACGTCGCCGACGACGCCTTCGCGGTCAGCGACCTGGACGCCGCCGCAACGCATCTCGCGCAGATCATCGACGAGGTGCGGCCGAGCCTGGTCATCACCTACGAGCCCGGCGGCGGTTACTGTCACCCCGACCACGTCCGGGCCAGCGCGGTCACCAGCCGTTCCCTGGAACTGCTCGCCCCCGCCGGGGCGCGGCCCCGGCTCTGCTGGGTGGTCACGCCACGCTCGGTGGACGCCGCCGGACTGGAATGGCTGCGCGCCAGCGGACTCACCGCCCGGGACGACTCGTCCGCGGCGCCGCCGATGGTGGTGGACGACGACCAGGTGCGCTATCTGGTCACCGGTCCGCGCCCAGCGAAGGCCGCGGCGCTGCGCGCGCACGCCACCCAGGTGATCGTGGCACCCGACGAAACGGCTTTCGCCCTGAGCAACCTGGTCTGGCAACCGCTGTCGGGCGCGGAGTACTTCACCGACGCCGCACCCAGGCCCTAGGGCATGCCCGATCCGCTGCTGCGCGAGGAGACCGGCCGACGGGTGGTCGTGCGCTACCTGCTGCCGAGCGGCTCCGCCACCGACGTGCTCGGCGACCTGCAGCACAACGATGCCGAACGCCTCGTCGTCCTGCCGGATCTCGCTGCGCCGGTGGTGATCCCGGCCACAGCGGTGATCGCCGCCAAGCCGGTTCCGGCGCGGGTGGTCACGCCGCGGTCCCGACTGGATCTCCTCGCCCGCACGATGCACCGCAGCTGGCCGGGCCTGGTCCGGCGCCGGCTGGGCGGCTGGATCCTGGCTGCCTCCCACGGCTTCTCCCGCCGCGCCAACAGCGCCCTGGCGGTCGGCGAACCGGACCCGGGGCTCGGCGAGGCGCTGGACGTGACCGAGGGCTTCTTCGCCGCGCAGGAGCTGCCGCCCATCCTGCAGATCCCCACCTCGATGGAGGGCCCCGGGCCCCGGCAGGTGGAACTGCTGGACGTGCTCCGTGCCCGCGGCTACGCGCCCGACGAGCCGACCCTGGTGATGATCCGGCACCTGCGGGGAGGGCCGCCCGAAGGCGGGCGGACGATCGCCGCCGACCTGAGCTGGAGTCCGGTGCCGGACCGGGACTGGTTGCGGTTGTACGAGCTTCCGGACGGCGTGGGCGGCGAGCTGGCCGAGCGGGTGCTGACCGCGTCCACCGACCACCGCTTCCTGACCGCCCGTGTCGACGGCCGGCCGGCCGGCGTGGCCCGGCTCGCCGTGATCGACCGCTGGGCCGGCATCACTGGCCTCCGGGTGGCTGCCGAGCGTCGGGGTCAGGGCCTGGGTGGTGAGCTGCTGACGCAGACGCTCGCGGCGGCGGGGTCGGCGGGAGCCTCCTGGGCGTATCTGCAGGTCGAAGGCGGTTCCCCGGCGATCGCTCTCTACGAGCGGGCCGGCTTCGTCGTCCACCATCGCTATCAGTACTGGCGGCGCCCGTGACGGCGAGGCGGACGGGGAGCTTGCGCCAGCGCCGCGAGGTGTGTGTATTCTGGGCCGAAGATAGGTAAGGCAACCCTCATAAGAAGGCTCGTCCACGACCGACTCGGGTCCAACGCTACGGGGCGTCGGCAACCCGAGCGTTCTGCATGCCGGACACCCGCATGGCTGATGCCGGGAAAGTGGAATACTGGGCGTGGCGTGATCGGCCCCCGCCGCCCGCGCCGCTGGTACTCGCCCGAGGAGCATCGTGACCTACATCATTGCCCAGCCTTGCGTAGACGTGAAGGACCGCGCCTGCGTGGAGGAGTGCCCCGTCGACTGCATCTACGAGGGCACCCGGATGCTGTACATCCACCCAGACGAGTGTGTGGACTGCGGGGCGTGTGAACCGGTCTGTCCGGTGGAGGCGATCTACTACGAGGACGACGTCCCGGAGGAATGGACGGACTACACCACGGCCAACATCGAGTTCTTCGACCAGCTCGATCTCGGTTCGCCGGGAGGTGCCGCCAAGCTCGGTGTCGTCGACGGCGATCACGCCTTCGTCGCCGGCCTCCCGCCGCAGGAGGAGAGCTGAGAAGGCCGCTGGCGGCCGGGCTGCCTGACTTCCCCTGGGATCTGCTCGCGCCGTACGCCGCCAAGGCCCGGGCACACCCCGGAGGCGTGGTCGACCTGTCGATCGGCACCCCGGTGGACGACGTTCCGGCCGGGCTGCAGGAGGCGCTGGCGCAGGCGGCCAACGCCCCCGGCTACCCGCAGACCTACGGCACGCCCGAGCTGCGCCAAGCGGTGAGCGACTGGTTCGCCCGCCGGCGCAACACGCCCGGCGTCGACCCCGCCGGTGTGCTGCCCAGCATCGGCTCGAAGGAGCTGGTGGCCCTGCTGCCGTTCCTGTTGGGGTGCGACGGTGACTCCACGGTGGTGATCCCCCGGGTCGCCTACCCCACCTACGACCTGGGGGCCCGGATTGCCCGGGCGAAGATCATCGTGGCGGACGCCACCAGCGCGATCGGTCCGGCCAAGGTCGACCTGGTCTGGCTGAACAGCCCGTCGAACCCGACCGGGCGCGTGCTGGGGGTGGAACACCTGCGCAAGGTGGTCTCCTGGGCGCGCGACCGCGGCGCGGTCGTCGCTAGCGACGAGTGTTACGCACAACTCGGCT
>JBDIAG010000656.1:0-3003 GCA_039812305.1 Actinomycetales bacterium
CGGCGATGGCCCGCAGGACGGCGGCGGCCTTCGCCCGGCATTCGGCGTCCTCGTTCTCGGGCACGGACTCGGCGACGATGCCGGCCCCGGCCTGCACGTAGGCCACCCCGCCGTGCAGCACCGCGGTGCGGATCGCGATGGCCATGTCGAGGTCCCCGGCGACGTCGAGGTAGCCGACGACACCGCCGTAGATCCCCCGCCGCACCGGCTCGAGCTCGTCGATCAGCTGCATCGCCCGCGGCTTGGGGGCGCCCGAGAGGGTGCCGGCCGGGAAGGTCGCGGCGAGGACGTCCAGCGCCGAAGCCGCCTCCTTCTGCTGGCCCACCACGGTCGAGACCAGATGGATCACGTGCGAGTACTTCTCGATGCTCATGAAGTCCACGACGTCCACCGTGCCCGGGTCGCAGACCCGGTTGAGGTCGTTGCGGGCGAGGTCGACGAGCATCAGATGCTCGCTGCGCTCCTTGACGTCGGCGAGCAGGTCCTCCGACAGCAGGACGTCCTCCTCCGGCTTCGCCCCGCGGGGGCGGGTGCCGGCGATCGGGTGGCTGAACACCCGTCCGGACTCCACCTTGACCAGCGCCTCGGGGCTGGAGCCGACGACGTCGAAGACGCCGCCGTCCGGCGACTGGCAGCGGACGAGGTACATGTACGGCGAGGGGTTGGACGCCCGCAGGCAGCGGTAGACGTCCAGCGCGTCCGCCGAACAGTCGACGTCGAAGCGCTGCGACAGCACGACCTGGAAGACCTCGCCGTCCACGATCGCCTGCAGCCCGACCTTGACGGCCGCCAGGTAGTCCTCGCGCAAGGTGCGCTTACGGGGTGCGGCCACCGCACCGGTGTCCATCACGGCGACGGTGGAGGGAGCCGGCTCGGCGAGCTGGGCGGTCATCCGGTCGAGCCGGCCCACCGCGTCTGTGTAGGCCTCGTCCACCCGCTCGTCGGAGGCGTCGTAGTTCACCGCGTTGGCGATCAGCAGCAGAGTGCCGTCGCTGTGGTCGAAGACGGCGATGTCGGTGGCCAGGCACATCATCACGTCCGGCACGCCGAGCTCGTCGACCGCATGGTCGCCGATCTTCTCGAAGTGACGCACCACGTCGTAGGCGAGGGCGCCGACCAGACCACCGGTGAAGGGCGGCAGGCCCGGTAGCCGGGGGGTGTGCAGGGTGGCCATCGTGGCCTGCAGGGCCTCCAGCACCGGGCCCTGCGTCGGCACGCCGGCCGGCGGCTCGCCCAGCCAGACGGCCTCGCCGTCGCGTTCGGTCCATGTCGCCCAGGATCGCGCGCCGACGATCGAGTACCGCGACCACAGGCCGCCGTGCTCGGCGGATTCCAGCAGGAACGTGCCGGGCAGATCCGCCGCCAGCTTGCGGTAGACGCCCAGCGGCGTCTCGGCGTCGGCGAGCACGCGGCGCACGACCGGGATCACCCGGCGATCGACGGCCAGCTCGCGGAAGACCTCCAACTCGGGCCACACCACGCCCAGCTGCGGGCCGGGGCCGGCGCTCATCGCGGCACCGCCGCGGAGTGGGCCTCGACCTGGACGACCGGCAGCGGGTCGGCCTCGAAACACGTGCGGCGGCCGGTGTGGCAGGCCGCCCCGATCTGGATCACCCGCACGAGCACCGCGTCGCCGTCGCAATCCAGCGCCGCCGAGCGCACGTACTGCACGTGGCCGGAGGTGTCGCCCTTGCGCCAGTACTCCTGCCGGCTTCGGCTCCAGAAGGTCACCCTCCCGCTGGTGAGCGTGCGATGCAGGGCCTCGTCGTCCATCCAGCCCACCATCAGCACCTCGCCGGAGGTGTCGTCCTGAATCACGGCAGCGAAGAGCCCCGCGGCGTCGCGTTTGAGTCGCGCCGCGATGCTCGGGTCGAGAGCGGAAGTCACACCACAATCCTGCCAGGCGTAAGACTGGTCCTCGTGCAGCAGCAATCACCAGCCCGGCGAGAGCGTGCGGCGCTGGCGTCCGCACTGCTCGAGGCCGGCCCCGAAGCGCCCACCCTCTGCGCGGGCTGGACCACCCGAGACCTGGCCGCCCACCTCGTGGTGCGGGAGGAGCGCCCGGACGCCGCGATCGCCCTCGGTCTGGAACGGATACGCCCGCTCGCCGAGCACGGCGAGCGGGTCCGCCGCCGGATCCGCGACCTGCCCTACGACCAGCTGGTGGCCCGGTTCGCGGCCGGGCCGCCGCGGCTGAGTCCCTTCGCCATCCCCGCGCTGGACCGGCTCGGAAACACCGTCGAGTACGCGGTGCACTGCGAGGACGTGCGCCGGGCGACACCCGGCTGGCGGCCTCGCGTCCTGCCGGCGGACCTGCGACGGGCACTGACCGGCCAACTCCGGATGTTCGGCCGCCCAGGCCTGCGACAGGCTCCGGTGGGGGTCACCCTCGAGATCACCGACGCCGTTCAGCCCCCGGGGACGGACGCCGAGCGGGCCTCGGGAACGGACGTCGGGACGAGCTCCGGACCGAGCCGGACGCGCTGGCGGGCCAAGGACGGCGTTCCGCTGGTGGTGCTCTCCGGGCCGGTGCTGGAGCTGCTGCTGGTCGCGATGGGCCGGCACCGGCACGCCCTGTTCGACATCGTCGCTCTCGACGAGCCGCGGGCACGGTTCGAGTCCTGGCTGGACACGCGCTGACGATCGGCCGCCCGCACCCGCGTGCAGATCCGCACCCGCGTGCAGATCCGCGGCCACGTCCAAATCGGCAACCGTGTCCAGATCCACAGCCACGTCCAAATCAGCAGCCGCGCGTGCAGATCCGCAGCTACGTTCAGATCCGCACCGGATGCCCCGCCCGTTGCAGTTCCCGCTTCACCTCGGCGATGGTCAGCGTCGCGAAGTGGAACACGCTCGCCGCCAGTACCGCGTCCGCCCCCGCCGCAACCGCCGGCGGGAAGTGCTCGACCGCGCCCGCCCCGCCCGAGGCGATCACCGGGATCGGCACCGCGGCGGCCGCGGCGCGGAGCAGCCCGAGGTCATAGCCGCGCTGGGTCCCGTCCC
>JBDIAG010000657.1:0-2996 GCA_039812305.1 Actinomycetales bacterium
CCGGACTCGGCCGGGTCCGTCGGCCGGCCACCGACACCACGCCGGCCTTCGACCTCGCCTACGTTCGCAGTGGTCCCCGGACGAACACCCCGGCGGTGGTGATCCCCGGCGGCCCGGGACTCGGTTCGATCCTCCCCTACCGCACCCTGCGGCGCGGGGCCGCCGACCATCGCCTCGACCTGATCATGGTCGAGCATCGCGGGGTGGGTCTTTCCCGGACCGACCTGGCCGGACGGAGCCTGCCGCTCTCGGCGATGTGGCTGCGCGAGGTGGTCGACGACATCGCGGCCGTGCTGGACCACGAGTGTGTCGAATCGGCGTTCCTGGTGGGTTCGTCGTACGGCAGCTACGTCGCCTCCTCCTTCGGGGTGCGGCATCCCGGCCGGGTCGCCGGGATGCTGCTGGATTCGACCCTGCAGTCCACCGCGGATCTGACGGTGGAGCGGGAGCTGATCCGGGGGCTGTTCTGGGATTCCGGCGGACCCGAGGCCGTCGCCGTCCGGCACCTGCTCGAGACCGGCGCCGACGAGCGGCGCGTGCTCGGCGTCGTCCGCACCGCCTACGAGTTGGGTGGCGCCGGTCTCGTCGGCCCGCTCCTCCGGGAGCGGTTGCGGCACCGGCACGACCCGGCCTGGGCCGCGGTGGACACCTACGCGTCGCAGGACTCCTCCCTGGTTCGCCTCCCCGGCGTGTACGAGTTCGACGTCGTCGGCGCGATCGCCTTCCGTGAGCTCCACTTCGCGCCGGCCCCGGACGGACTGCCCCTCGACCCGGCGCTGTCGTACGCCCCGATAGCCCAGCGGTTTCCCGAGTTCTCCGGTGAGCCCTTCGACCTTCCCGCGGCGACACCGGGTTTCAGCTGGCCGATGGTCCTGCTGGCCGGAGACCGCGATCTGCGCACCCCGCTCGCCGTCGCCCGCAGGGTCGCGGCGACCGCGCCGGACGCGGTGCTGGTGGAGATCTCGAACGGGCACAGCGCGCTGGACACCCACCCGCTGGCCCTGCTGCACGCCCTGCGCCGGTTGGTGGCGGGGCGGCAGCATCGGCTGGCGCAGGAGACCTCGCTGATCGATCGACTGCCGCGTCGAGGTGTCGCGGCGCGGTATACGGAACTCGTCTCGGCCGGTCTGCGGCTCGGCGAGCCTCGTCGCGCGGTGTTCGGCGCCGGCCCCCTCGCGCGGAGCATTTCCGTTGCCAGGCAACACAAATACTCCGTCCGGGAGTGATCGTCAGACCGCGTCCGCCTTCCGCCGGTCGCCGATCAGGGTTCGAAGGACAGCCTCCAGACCGTCCACGCCGGGGGCGGCGGCGATCGACTCGCCGATCGCCGCGCTCCGGGTGCGGTAGGAGGGATCGGCCAGCACCCGGCGCACCGCCGTGCGCAGCTGCTCGGGACTCGGCCGGTGCGTCCGCAGGTCGATCCCCGCTCCCGACCAGCCGACCCGCGCCGTGACCTCGACCTTGTCCTCGGTGCGCCCGCAGACGACCAGCGGCACACCGTGGGCGAGCGCGTGGTGCACGCCGCCGTAGCCACCGTTGGTGACGAACACGTCGACGCGAGGCATCAGGAGTGCGTACGGGACATAGTGCGCCACATACGTGTTCGACGGGAGGAGCCGATCGGGAAGCGCTCCGCCGCCGGTGGTGACGACGACCTGCACGTCCTCGTGGGCGAGAGCGTCGATCGCCGGCCCGATGAGGTCGTCGGGATCCCGGTTGGCGACCGTGCCCTGGGTGACGTGCACGATCGGACGATCGTCGTCGAGTTGCCCCCACCACGGTGGCAGCGGGTGGGTGCCGATGGAGCCGCGGAGCAGCGGCCCGATGAAGTGCACGGTGGACGGCAGGTCGCTGCGCGGATACTCGAAGTCGGCCACGGTGAACTGCACGAGGGCGTCCGCCCGCGAGGGCCAGCCGAAGAAGGACGCGCCGGCGCCGTTGGAGGTGGAGTTCTCGGCCACCAGCCGTCGGGCGTAGCGGTTCAGCGAGCCGAAGACGACGTGATCGGTGACGGCGGCCAGCGCCGCGTTGCGGAGGTGGCCGATCGGGCCGCTCATCGGCGGCACACCCAGCCCGAACGGCGCCGTGTCCCGGCTGCGGACTCCCAGCGGAACGATGCCGAGGTTCACCACGGGTGGGCGCGGCGTGCCGCGCATGAGGAGAAGCAGGGCACCCGCGAACATGCTCTCCGCGAGCACGGCATCCACCGGCTCGGCGGCCAGCGCGGCGTCGACGTCGGCGAGCTGGACCGGTGCGGGGCGCAGGAAGATCTCCCGCAGATCCCACCGGATGGCGTCCACGCCGGTGCGCCCGGTTCGGCCGGGAAACGCGGCGTCGATGTCGCGATCGTCGAAATCGGCTGCGGGAGAGAGCGGCAGCCAGTGTGCTCCGGTCGAGACGACCGCATCCCGATATCGCCGGCCGGTGAGGAACCGGACGCGATGACCACGCTCCACCAGCGATCGGGCGATCTCCAGGAGCGGCATGACGTGACCGTGCGCGGGCGTACAGCAGAGGAGGAGTGAACTCATGGCGGACTCCGGTCTAAGATGTTGAATACCTAGGAAGAGTATTGACCACCCTGTTAGGACTGTCAATTGGTTAGACGCTACTCGTCCCCGCTCCGAGCCGCCCAGGCGGCGCAGACCCGCCGGCGCGTCCTGGCGGCCGCGGCCGAACTGTTCGCCACCCAGGGATACGCCGGCACGTCGCTGGCCCAGATCGCCGAGGCCTCGGGCACGTCACCCGAGACGGTGAAGGCGAACGGGCCCAAGAGCTCGCTCCTGCTCGGCGCGTTCGACCAGTCCTTCACCGGCGCGGAGGAATTCGTCCCGATTCACGAACGGGAGCTCGGCGCGCGGCTGTCGTCGGCACCCGCCGGGGAATTGCTGCCCGGGTACGTCGACTTCGTGGTCGGCGCCAACGCTCGCATCGCCCGGCTCTGGGCCGCGTTCGTCGGCGCGGCCGCGGGCGACAAGGACGTGGCCGCGGAACTG
>JBDIAG010000658.1:0-2994 GCA_039812305.1 Actinomycetales bacterium
CCGAGCCGGTCCGCAGCGCCCGCACCGCCAGTGCCAGCGCCAGCCGGACGCCGTCGCGTGGCTCGCGCACCAGCCCGGCCATCCGGGTGGCCACGTGGACGTCGGCGGAGGCGAGCACACCTGCCCGGTTGAACTCCGCCAGCAGCCCTCGCGCGGCGATCGCCAGGGAAGGGTCGAAAGGATCGGTGGGTGGGCCACCGAACTCGGCGTCGCCGTCGTCGTCGAGGTGCCCGGGAACAGTGGTCATGCCGACTCTCCCCGCCCCTCCCCGGCGAGCAGGTCGCTGACGGCGCTCACCAGGGCGGCGCCGGGTTGCCAGGCGAAGACGCCACAGGTGGCGCCGCCGACGGCCGGCGTGGCCGGCCCGCACATGCCGCGCAGGAAGAGGTAGGCGGCGCCGCCCAGATGCCGTGCCGGGTCGTACCCCGGTTGCCGCCAGCGCAGGAATCGGTGCAGGGCCACCGAGTAGAGCAGGGCCTGGAGCGGATAGTGGGAGCTCATCATCGCCTCCGCCAGGGCGGCCGGCCGATAGTCGTAGGCGGTCAGGCCGGCGGGGTCGGCCATCGGCAGCCGGTTGGTCTTGTAGTCGACGACCAGGTAGGAGGGCCCGTGCGGCCCCGGCAGCCGCAGCACCGCGTCGAGACTGCCGGTGAGGTAGCCGCGCAGCGACTGCTGGGTGAGCCCGGCCGACCGCAATCGCTCGGGGTACCCGGCCAACGGGCTCCCCGGGGGAAGATGATCGGCCAGCAGGGCGGTCAGCTGCGTCAGCGTGGGTCCTTCCGTCTCCGCGGCGACGGGCCGGTCTCCCCCGGCCAGCGGCAGCTCGAAGTCCACTTCGGTCAGCCGGTCCCGAGCGGGAATCCGGGCC
The DNA here is from genome assembly GCA_039812305.1 of Actinomycetales bacterium. Lineage (GTDB taxonomy): Bacteria > Actinomycetota > Actinomycetes > Actinomycetales > CAWJMD01 > JBDIAG01. The sequence continues at coordinate 869 of JBDIAG010000658.1, forward strand.
AGGACGAGGTCGGGCGTCTGCGGGCTCAGCGGGGTGTGCAGGGCGGGTTCGAGGCCTGCCGCCAGCTCCTGCGGATCCACGTCGGCGCCGCGCCGCTGCAGGACCGCCGCACAGACCCGAACGAGTTCGCCGCGCAGGTCGCCGGCCTCGGTGTCCAGGCGCTCCAGCACCTCGTGCACGATCGTGCCGAAGGTCGTCCCAGAGCCGAGATCGCCCATCGGCGAACGCATCTCACGGGCCCGCCGCAGCTCGGGATCGAGGGCCGCCCCCGGCGGGCGGGCACCTGGGTCCGGCAGCGGAAGGGCACCCTCCCCGACGGCCGGCGGCTCCGGCTCGTCCACGGTCACCTCCTCCTCCGGCTCACTGCCGGCCGTGACGGACGACGTGTGCTGCACGCCGGCGGTGAGGCCGGTGTAGGAAGTGCGCCGCCAGCCGGTGTCCAGGCTCCGGGTGAAGGTGCGCGCGGTCACCGACGGGGACGGCACCGGGTCGCCGGATCCATCCGGTCGCGCGGCCGGCGTCGGGTCGGCCGGCACCGGCTCGACCGCGATCGTGCCGGCCGACCCGCCGACCAGATCCGCCAGGCGAGCGCCGACGTCCCTCTCGTTCGGAACCGGCGTGATCTCCGCGATCTCGCCGCCGAAACCTCTGGGCGCGAACAAGATTCGATTCAGGGCCGACGCCGGGGTGTTGGTGGACGGGAACCACCAGGTGACCACCGCGCAGGCCGCCCGGGTCAGGGCCACGTAGAACTTGCGCAGATCCTCGCCGGCTTCCTCCTCGAGATGCCGCCGCTTGCGCAGGTCGTGACCGGGGTCGGCCGGAGTGCCGACGTCGATCACCCGATGTCCCTCGTCGTCGTGCAGGTGCAACGGATAGGGCTTCCTCGGCAGGTGCCGGTCGGCTGTGGAGGGCAGATAGACGATCGGATACTCCAGCCCCTTGGCCCGGTGGACCGTGACGATCTGGACGGCGGCCGCGTCACTGACCAGGCGCCGGCTGCGTTCGCGGTCCAGGTCGGTGCCGGCCTCGGCGATCCGCTCGCGCAGCCACTCCAGCAGTCCGGTGACGGCCAGGTGCTCGCGCCTGGCGGCTTCCTGCAGGATCTCCCCGATGTGCCGCAGGTCGGTCAGCGTGCGCTCGCCACCGGGCAGCGAGAGCAACCGGGAGGCCAGATCGGTCGTCTCCGAGATGGTCTCGAGGACGGCGGCGACGCCTCGCTCCCGCATCACCCGGGCGACCGCCCCCATCTCGACCATCAGGGTGTCGATGCCGGCATCGCCGGCGGTGACCAGCCGCGTACCGTCCCAGCCGAGGAAGGGGGTGATGGCCGCGGCCTTGACCAGGCTCAGGCGCTGCGGTGACTCCAGCGCCTCCAGGAGGGTCTTCCAGTCCGTGGCCGCCGGCCCGGCGAAGACGCTGCTGCCGCCCACGACGACGGAGGGCACTCCGGCTGCGTCGAGGGTGTCGTGGATGTCGCGGGCATCGCTGTTGCGGTCCACGAGGACGGCGATGTCGCCGGCCGCCACCGGTCTGGTGCCGTGCGAGGTCACCAGCTCGGCCCGGCCGATCGTGTGCTGGATGTCGGCGGCGAGATCCCTGCGGACCAGGTCGCGCACGTCGGCGATGGACATCAGGCCCGAGCGGTTGCGGTACTCGTCCAGCATCGGAACCCGCCTGATGCGCAGCGGTGCCCCGGCGCCGCGGAGCCGGGACCCGCCGTGCCGGGCGGTGACCGCCCGCACCGGGATGTCCACGTCGCCGAGGCTGAGGCCGCCGATCAGCTGCCACTGGGCGGCCACGAGCGCTTCGTCGCTGCGATGATTGACGTCCAGGCTCAGTTCGTGATGGGCCTGCCCCTTGGCCTGCAGGTAGGTGTGGACGTCACCGCCGCGGAAGGCGTAGATCGCCTGTTTGGGATCGCCGATGAGGACGAGGGTGATGTGGCCGTGGAAGGCGCGTCGCAGGATCTCCCACTGCACCTCGTCGGTGTCCTGGAACTCGTCCACCATGACGACCCGGAACCGCCGGCGCAGTGCGGCGCAGGCACGGTCGCCGGTGACCGGATCGACCAATGCCGACCGCAGCCGCGTCTGCAGATCGTCGTAGTCGAGAACTCGCGCCCG
>JBDIAG010000659.1:0-2989 GCA_039812305.1 Actinomycetales bacterium
AACGGCGAACGCAAGCCGGTGCTGAGCGGCACCAGCTTGGCCGGCGCACTGCGGGCCCGCGCACTGCGGATTGCGAACACGGTAGGGCAGCCAGACCAGGCGGCGCAGTTCGTCGATGCGCTCTTTGGCCGGCGCGTCCATTCTGAATCCGATCAACCCATCGCCGGGCGGGGGTGGGTGGAGGAACGCAGGGTCGGTCGGCCAAGCCGCCCACCATGGCGGATGTGGCCGCGCGGGCGGGAGTCTCGCGCGCGCTGGTGTCGACCGTGTACCGCAACGTGCCGGGAGCCTCACCCGCGACGCGAGCCCGGGTGCTGCAGGCGGCGGAGGAGCTCGGCTACCGGTTGGACAACCGGGCCCGGGTGCTGCGCCGGTCGCGCACCGGGCAGTTCGGGGTGATGTTCCAGGTGCACGAGGCGTATCACGCGGATCTCGTCCACGAGCTGTACAACGCGGTCGAGACCGCCGGCTGCGAACTCGTCCTCAGTGCGGTGGTACCGGGCCGCGACGAGGCGCGCGCGGTCGATTCTCTGCTCGACAATCGTTGCGAGGCCTTGCTTCTCATCGCCCCCCAGATGGAGGACGCCGGTCTGGAGGCGCTCGCGAGGCGATGTCCGACCGTCGTGACCGCCCGTCCGGCGTCGGCCATCGGGTTCGACGTCGTCCGGACGGACGACCTGGCCGCGGTGCGTACCGCCCTCGACCACCTGCGCTCCCTCGGCCATGCCGACATCGCTCACGTCGACGGCGGCGATGCGCGGGGTTCGCGTGAGCGTCGGGACAGCTATCTGGCCGAGATGCGGCGCCACCGGCTGGGGGAGTACGCCCAGGTCATCACCGGTGGGCTGCGGGAGGCCGACGGGATGCGGGCCGCCGCGGAGATGATCCGGGCGCAGCGGGTTCCCACAGCGGTCACCACGTTCAACGACACGCTCGCGGTGGGGGTGATGTTCGGTCTGCGATCGGCCGGCTGGGGGGTGCCCGAGGACGTCAGCGTGGTCGGCTTCGACGACGTCGAGATGGCGGCGTTGCCGCACGTCGGCCTGTCGACGGTGGGCCAGGACACCGCACTCACCGCGCGGCGGATCATCGAGCGGGCGGTCTCCCGGATCGCGGACCCGTCCCGGTCTGGGGAACAGGTGCTCGTCCCGCCCTATTGGGTGGCCAGGTCGACCACCGGGCGGCCGGCAGCGGGACGCGCCCCGTCGTGCGAGCGGGACCGGGTCGAGCGGGATCGGGGCTGAGCGGAACTGGACTGAATGGGACTGGACTGAAAGCAGCCCGGCCGAGCGGGGCTGGACTGACAGCGGCCCGGGCGAGGGGGCCGGACTGACAGCGGCCCGGGCGAGGGGGGCCGGTTGAACGGGACCCGGCTGAATGCGACCGGGCTGAACGGCTGGACCGAACAAGACCGGGCGAGCGGACCAAGCCGAACGGGGCCGGGCCGAGCGGAGTTGCGCTGAGCGGAGTCGCGCCGAGCGGGGCTACGACGTGCCGTGACTCCGCGAGCCATCGGCGGCGGAGGCCAGTGCCGCGTCCAGGTACCGGCTGATGGTCACTCCGTCCGCGAGTGAGGGGTAGATCGGATCGTCGCTGAGGAAGGCGCCGAGCAGCGGGACGAACGCCGCCTGATAGCTGAGACCGGCCCCGGCGATGGGCAGGTACGGGCGAGCCGGCGCGTGCGCGGGGCCCAGCTGGATCGTGCGGAAGCCCCGTTCGGCCGCGGGAGCGGTGGCGTCGTAAAAGGAGAGCTCGCTGGAGCGTGACCAGGTGAACTTCAGGGCGCCGCGATCGCCCATGACATGGAAGCCGACGTCCATCGGGGTGCCGGAGGCGAGCCAGCTCAGCCAGATGTGACCGGTCGCGCCCTGGGCGAACTCGAGTTGCAGCTCCGCCTCGTCGTCGACGCCGCCGGAGATGAGCGATCGGGTGCGCGTGGCGATCGTCGCCACGTCGCCGACCAGGTGGCGGGCGAGATCGAGGGCGTGCGAACCGATGTCGCCGATCACACCGGAGCCGGCCTTGGCCGGATCCAGCCGCAACCCTCCCGGCTCGGCCGGGTCGGCGAAGTGGTCGTGCAGGAAGCAGCCGCGGTACCCGTGGATCGTGCCGAGCCGTCCGGCCTCGATCATCGACCGAGCCACCTGGATCGCCGGCCAAGTGCGGTAGACGAAGCAGACCGCCGCGCGTACACCCGCCGCGGCGACGTCACGTCCCATCTGCTCGGCGGTGGCCAGATCCGGGGCGAGTGGCTTCTCGCAGACGATCTGCTTGCCGGCCGCGGCCGCGCTCGCGACCAGGTAGCCGTGGGAGTCGTTCGGGGTCACGATATCGACCACGTCGATGTCGTCGGCCTCGGTGACCGACTGCCAGTCGTCGCTGGTCTGCGACCAGCCGTATCGCGGGCCGACCCGGTGGACGTTCCGCCCGCCGGCGATCCTCACCAGTTCGACCTCCGGGACGGCGTCGCCGAGCACATTGCGCAGCAGTTGGTAGGCGGCGGAATGCTGCTGGGCCATGAAGCCCGAGCCGACCATGCCGATGCGGAGGGGCCTGCCGGCGGCGGGGGTGTGGGTCATTCTGGCGAGGATACGGTGCCGGCCGACGGTTCGTCGGAATCCCATGCCCGTCGGACATTCGGGCACCACCCGGCTCAAGCTCCGCTCGCCGAGGGGCCGCTCGACGTCCGGCGCGTGATCCATTCCGGTTGGTCCGGTCGCGGATGACCACGGCTAGTCGGACCCCGGAGTGGACGGCGGTCGCCCCGCTCGGCTTCATCGGGCACGTGTCGCACGGCGTCGCGGCGGACAGGTGACGACCCGGCTCTTCAATCCGACGCGAGCCGCGAAACATGTGAGGGCAATTGACTACCTGGCCACCTGCGTTGCGAGCGTCATGACAGTAGCGCCGCGACTGATTGTGAGTAGGCTGAGTGACCATGGGCGCGATCGATGCTTCCGACTATTTCGACCAGTTGTACCAGTGGGCC
>JBDIAG010000660.1:0-2988 GCA_039812305.1 Actinomycetales bacterium
CGCCGAAGCCCCATCGAGCCCGAAAACAAAACGCCGGTTGCGCGAGCTCTTCAGCTCCGGCTTGAAGCCATCGGCCAGCCGGGCGCGCGTGACACTCTCCGCACCGTCGGCAATCACGACGACATCGGCCAACTCGCTCAACTTGCCCGGCACCGCGCCACCAACGAAGGTGCAACCGAGACTTGCAGCGCCGTCGCGCACGATCCGCGTCAGCACAGGCGCGGCGATCAGACTGTAGACGTGCCCCGTCGAGCGAACCGTCTCATCATCGCGCACCACGACCACGCCGGCTGTACGCACGGCAGCATCCGCCACCGCCTTGCTCAGGACCTCGTCCTGCAGCTTGAACTCGGGCTTGACGGGGTTCGTCAGGATATGCGGCGTAGCTGCGCTGAGATCGGGCGCGCCCGTGTCTTGGATCGCGACCTCGACCTCGGAACTGCGCGCCTTGACGAGGCAGGCCAGATAGAGCCCGGCAGAGTCCGTTCCGATGATCGCGATCTTCATTGTTGGTCCTTGCAAGCTGTAGCGCTCTCGAGCGCGTGCCGGATCAGCGGGTCGCCCTGGGCTATGCCCTGCTGTTCCCGGTGATCATGGTCGGGAAGGTCGTGGTCGACCAGCTGATGGTGGTCTTCTTCTGAAACCGGTTCTCGGCCGGAGTGTGCGGCCGGTGGGGTGTGCGGCCGGGGGGGTGCGCCGGTGCGGGTGCGCGGCCGGTGTCGAGCATCCGGCTGCGCGCTGGGCATCCGGGTAGAGGCCGGGCATCCGTCTGAAGGCCGAACAGCCACATATCGCTGGATGCCCGGCGCTCGGCTGGATGCCCGGCGCACAAGCGGATGCCCGCTGGATGCCCAGCGCACAACCGAGGAGTGGCGGCGCGTCTCAGACGGCGGCGAGCTGGGTCTCCGACAGTTTGGCGAGCAGGTTGCGCACCCCGGAGCGGGCCACGTCGCTGAGCCGGCCGTCGACCAGGTGCTGGTGGGCCGAACCGAGTCCGAACGTCTCCGCCAGGGGCTGGGCACCGGCGACCCGGAGCACCCGCACCGCGTCCTCGCGGACCCACTGGGCATCGCGCGGGGACGGGCTGGCGGCGATCACCGCGGCCGGCTTCGCGTCGAGTGCCGAGGCGCCGCGCGGCCGGGAACCCCAGTCGAGGGCGTTCTTCAGCACCGAGGGCAGCGAGCCGTTGTACTCCGGCGTCACGAGGACCACGGCGTCGGCGGCCCGCAGAGCGGCCCTGAACTCGCGGACGGCCGCGGGCGCGTTGTCGCCGTCCCGCTCCTCGCTGTAGTGCGGAAGGTCGTCGAGGCCGGAGTAGAGCCGACCGTGGGCGCCGGCCGGCAACTCCTCGATCACGGCCTCGGCGAGCCGGGCGTTGAGGGAATCCTTGCGCAGACTTCCGAGCAGGACGAGCACGTTCATGATTTCTCCAGTGGTGTGAGTTCGCGTGGTGGCGCGGGTGGACAGCCGGTCACTGGCCTGTCGATGGTGAGCCCGTCGGTATCGCTGGGCGGGCTTCGCATCGATCCGGCCGACGCTGGCCCGCTTCCGGCAGCCTCGCTGCCGGCGGGTCGACCGATCGACATCCCTCATCAATGGTCAACCACTTGACTATATTCCGGATCGATCCGAGAAAAGTCAAGCACTTGACCGAAGAAGTCAAGCCATTGACCGACTATCCTGGACGGATGGACGACGACGAGCCCGCCCGGACGCAGAGGTCCGAGCCGAAAGAAGCCCCGGTGCTTCTCTCGCCACGCTCACTCGACGCCTGCACGCTGCCCCGCAACGGTTCGGGGGAGGTGCCACTGGTCGCACTCCTGCGCGTCGCGAAGGATGCCTACACCGCCGAGTTCGACGCGCGTCTGGCCTCCTCGCAGTTCTGTGCCCTCTCGCTCGCCCACTCCTGGAACGTCCTGCGTCACCTCGACGACGGTCCTCGCCGGGCGAGCCAGATCGTCGCCGAGTGTGGAGTGAGCAAGCAGGCCGTCAGCCAGCAGATCGTCCACCTCGAGGCCAATGGCTACCTGACCGTCGAGCCCGACCCGAGCGATCAGCGGGCCCGGATCCTGACGTTGACCGAACGTGGCCGGCAGGCGCAGGCCTACGTCCTGGAGACGCTCGAGGCGATCGAGCACGACTGGGCGCACCTGATCGGCAGCGAGGAAACGGCGGAATTGCGACGCGTACTGACGAAGCTGACTGGCCGGCTTGGCCGGAATTGAGACGGGTCTTGGGCTGATTCGGGGTAACTGACCGGGTCTGGTACCCCAATGTCGGTGGTCGCGCCTACTCTCGGCAGCGTGCCAGAGACCCAGACCTCACGCCCCTGGCCGGTGGAGCACGTCCTACGCCTGGCGCCGGATCAGGCCTCCATCACCGCGGCCCGCAAACTGAGCGTGGGCCAGGGGTGGAGCGACTGCGGCTCCAGCGAGCGGGCGGTCTGGGGCAGCTGCAAGGGCTCCGGCAAGCAGCCGTACCGCACGGTGGTCGACGTGTCGGGCCCCGCCTACAGGTGCTCCTGCCCGAGTCGCAAGTTTCCCTGCAAGCACAGTCTGGGCCTGCTTCTGCGCTGGGCCGAGGGGCAGGTCGGGGGCGGCGAGCCTCCCGAGTACGCGCGGGCCTGGTTGGAGTCGCGGTCCGAACGAGCGGAACGGCAGGCCGCCCGGGCCGAGGCCGGGCCACCCGATCCGGTGGCTCAGGCCAAACGTGCCCAGGCCAGGGCTGAGCGTGTCGCCGCCGGCCTGGAGGAGCTCGACCGCTGGCTCGCCGATCAGATCCGCGGCGGCCTGGCGGGCCTCCAGATGCGCGGCTACCGGGCCTTCGACCCGATCGCCGCCCGGATGGTCGACGCCCAGGCACCCGGGGTGGCCTCGTGGCTGCGGCGGCTGCCGGGAGCGTTGGCCTCCGGTCCCGACTGGCCGGAGCGGATGCTGGAGGAGTTCGCCCTGCTTCGCCTGCTGATCCGAGCCCACGACCGGCTCGGCG
>JBDIAG010000661.1:0-2979 GCA_039812305.1 Actinomycetales bacterium
CCGGGTCGGTGCGGGTGGGTAGGCGTATACGAGCCGGCTCAGTCCCGGGAACTCCTCGCACACGCGCCAGCACTCGTCGGCCCATCTCCGCAGCGTGTCGCGCCAGTGCATGCCCGGATCGGGGAGGGCGATCGTCGCGCCCGCGGTGTCGAGGCAGGCGATCACCAGATCCTCCCGCGAGGGAAAGATCCGGTAGATCGCCGTGGTGACCACCCCGAGGCGTTCGGCGACGGCCGAGAGCGTGAACCGGTCGATGCCTTCTGCGACGGCGGCGGCGACGACGTCCTCGGCGGTGAAGGCCGGTTTACGACCGACCTTCCGACTGCCTGGTACAGGTCCCCTCACGGGTGCCGACGAGAGATCGGGCATCGCTCAGGCTTCCGCCTCGGACGTCGCGAGCTGCCAGCCCTGCGCCTGGTGGAGGCGGTCCCAGAAGCGGGCATACGTCCCACCGGCCGCGAGCAGCTGCTCGTGCGTGCCCTGCGCCTCCACGCCTCCGGCGTCGTCCAGCGCGACGATCTGGTCGGCCGCGGCGATGGTGTCGAGGCGGTGCGCGATGATCAGGATCGTCGCCTGCCTGCGCAACTGCTGGACGGCCGCGACGATGTTCGCCTCGTTCTCGATGTCGAGCGCGGACGTGGCCTCGTCCAGGAGCACGATCGGCGACCGCTTGAGCAGCGCACGGGCGATCGCGACCCGCTGACGCTCGCCGCCGGACAGCGCCCGGCCGCCCTCTCCGACTCGTGACCGCCAGCCGTCGGGCAGGCGCTCCGCGATCTCGGTGACCCCGGCCAGGTCGGCGGCCTGGCGGATCTCCTCCCGGCTGGCGTCCTCCCGCCCGACGGCCACGTTGGCTTCCAGCGTGTCGTCGAACAGGTAGACGTCCTGGAAGACCATCGACAGCTGCGCCATCAGCTGCTCGGTGGTCTGCTCGGTCACCGGTCGGCCGCCGACCTTCACCGTGCCCCGATCGGCGTCGTAGAAGCGGCTGACCAGGCGGGCGATCGTCGTCTTGCCGCTGCCCGACGGCCCGACGAGCGCGACCATCGAGCCTGCCGGGACGGACAGCGAGACGTCCTTGAGGACCGGTTCGGCGCCGGGCGCGTACGCGAAGGTGACGCCGTCGAGTTCGATGGTCCCCGGGGCCGGCAGTCCGGCCGTCGACGACGGCTCGGGCAGCGGCTCGGCGGTGAGGACCTCGTCGATCGCGTCCAGCAGGGGGCGCCGCGACTCGAGCGACATCGCGCTCTCGGTGATGGTGGACAGGGTCGAGGTGAACCGCAGTGCCAGCCCGATGAAGGCCAGTGCCGGGATCGGCTGCAGCGAACCGGAGACCGCGAGCGTGCCGGTGAGGCTGATCAGCGCGACGATCACTCCCTGGGTCACCGCGCCGCTCAGCAGAAGGCCGACGGTCTCGATCCACTGGGCGCGGGTCTTGGCCGCACGGGTGTCCTCGAGGGCGGTGTCCAGCGGCGGGAAGGCGTCGCTGCGACCACAGGACCGCAGTGCGCCCTGGCACTGCGCGTACTCGACGATCCGGTTGGCCAGGTTCACCTCCTCCGGCTCGTGGATGGCACTCCCCCGGCGCATGAAGTGGGTGGAGGCCAGGGTGATGAGCACGAAGACCGGTGCCGACACGGTCAGCACCAGCCCCAGCAGCGGGTTCCAGAACCAGGCGGCGAGGACGATGACGACCGCCGCGACGATCCGTCCGACCAGCGGGCCGATCATGTGCGCGAAGATCTCCCCGGCGGACATCAGCTCGGCGGAGACCATCCGCGACAGGCGGCCGGCCAGCGGCCGGGCGAACCACCCGAGCGGCTGTTTGGCGACCTGGTCGCCGACCAGGTGGTGGATGCTGTAGAGGAAGTCCAGAGCGACGGCGTAGGTGCGGCGCTCCTGCAGGTAGTAGAGCCCGAAGCAGGTCACGGCGAGGACCGCGAGGACCCACAGCCAACCGCCGATGGGCAGGCCCCAGACCGCCTCGCCGGAGGCCAGCGAACTGATCGCGGGCAACAGCGTCGCCAGCGCGAGACCCTCGACCAGACCGCTCAGCGCGGCGATGACGAGTGCGGGCCGCAGCTTCTCCGGGCGGGAGATCATCCGCCTCAGGCGGGGCAGGATGTCGATCAGCGGCAGGTTCATGCGCCTGTTCCCCTTCCGGGCGTGCCCTGGTCTTCCACGGCGGCTCGCGGGTCGTCGAGTCCTCCGCCCAGGGTCGCCGTGGTGGATTCCCACAGACGGGCGTAGCCGGGCTGCCCGAGCAGCTCGTCGTGGGTACCGGTCGCGACGACGCGACCGCCCTCGACGAGGACGATCTGGTCGACGCCCTTGATCACCTCGGGGCGATGCGCGATGAGCAGCACCGTCTTGCCATGCGCCAGGTCGGAGAGCGCCTGCTGGATCTGGTGCTGCGACTCCGGGTCGGTGAGCGCGGTGGCCTCGTCGAGGATGAGCACGGGGGCGTCGACCAGGATGGCCCGGGCGATCGCGATGCGCTGCGCCTGGCCGCCGGAGAGCCCGGTGTCCGCCCCGTACACGGTGTCCAGGCCGTTCGGCAGCGCCTCGATCTCGTCGAGGACGCGGGCCGCGCGAGCCGCCTCCCGGATCTGCTCGTCGGTGGCGTCGGGCCGGCCGAGCGCGATGTTGTCGCGGATGCTGATCGACGGGAGCTGCGGATCCTGCAGGACGAAGCCGACGTGGGCGTACAGCTCGCCGATCCGATCGATCGGCGCGCCACCGAGCCGGATCTGTCCCGACCACGGATCGTCGAAGCGCGCGAGCAGCGTCGCGATCGTCGACTTGCCCGACCCGGACGGCCCGATCAGCGCGGTCACGGTGCCCTCGCGCAGCGTGAACGAGACACCGTCCAGGGCGAGCTCGGCATCGGGGCCGCTGCCGTAGGAGTAGCTGACGTTCTCGAAGACGACGTCGTGCCCGCTCGGCACAGCACGCTCGGACTCCTCGGCGAGGACCGGC
>JBDIAG010000662.1:0-2975 GCA_039812305.1 Actinomycetales bacterium
CACGCCGCCTTCCGGGCCGCCGGTCATGTTCCACAGCACCCAGCTGTCGGTCGTGCCGAAGAGCAGGTCGCCGGCCTCCGCCTTCTCGCGTGCCCCCTCGACGTTGTCCAGGATCCAGCGCACCTTGGGGCCGGAGAAGTAGGTGGCCAGGGGCAGACCCACGACGTCCTTGTACCGATCGGGGCCGGCATCGCCGGCCAGCTCCTCGACGATCGTCTTCGTCCGGGTGTCCTGCCAGACGATCGCATTGTGGACGGGACGCCCGGTCGCGCGCTCCCAGACCACCGCCGTCTCCCGCTGGTTGGTAATCCCGACCGCCGCCACGTCGTCGACCGACACGTCGTCGCGCGACAGGGCCAGGCCGACGACCTCACGCACGTTCGCCCAGATCTCCATCGGGTCGTGTTCGACCCATCCCGCCCGGGGAAAGATCTGCTCGTGCTCCTTCTGACCACTGGCGACGATCCGGCCTTTGCGGTCAAAGAGTATGGCTCGGCTGCTCGTAGTGCCCTGATCGATGGCCATCACGTACTTCTTGCCACTCATCGTCGAGTCCTCTCCGCATGATCGGATCGCGCGCACCGGTCGAACCAAGTACACCAAGGACCGGCCTGCCCACGGTGTACCCCGCCCCGCATGAGGCATACCCGGTTCCTCGCGCACTCGCCTATAACAGATTGTTTCGGCTTAATCAGATTTAGCTTGCCTTGTGTACCATGCGCCTCATGGCTGCACTTGCACAGTTGCTGAGTGAGGACGCGATCGCCCTCGACGTCGGCGTCGAGGACCTGCGCGCCGCGGTGACCGAGGCCGGGCGTCTGCTGGAGTCCAGCGGCGTCGCCGACGCCCCGTACACCCGCTCGATGATCGACAACGTGACCGAGAACGGCCCGTACATCGTCATCGCGCCCGGATTCGCCTTCGCCCACGCCCGGCCGAGCGAGGCGGTGCACCGCACCGGCCTGTCCTGGCTCCGGCTGGCCTCCCCGGTCCCGTTCGGGCACCCGACCAACGACCCGGTCAGCCTCGTGGTGGCGCTGGCGGCCAAGGACGACGGCGCGCACACCACGGCGATGGCGCAGCTGGCCACGGTGATCGGCAGCCCCGCCACCAAGCGGGCCCTGGACGCGGCCGGCTCCTCCGCCGAGATCCTGGCCATCCTCGCCGGCGACGACAAACCCGCGGAGGCGGCCACGGCCACCGCCGGATCGGCCCGCAACCTCATCCTCACCGTCTGCGGGAACGGCTTGGGCACCAGCCTCTTCCTCAAGAACACCCTGGAGCAGGTGCTGGACCGCTGGGGCTGGTCGCCCTACCTCACCGTCGAGGCCACCGACACCATCTCGGCGCGCGGCAAGGCCAAGGACGCCGACCTCATCTTCACCTCCGGCGAGATCGCTCGGACCCTCGGCGACGTCGGGATTCCCGTCCGGGTGATCGAGAACTTCACCAGCACACTCGAGCTCGACGCGGCGCTGCGCGAGCTCTACGACGTCTAGGAGAACCACCATGGGTTGGCTGGTCGCGATCGCTCAGTTCCTCGTCAACGAGATCCTCAGCGTCCCGGCGTTCCTCATCGGCATCATCACCGCGGTCGGCCTGATCGCCCTGCGCAAGACCACCGGCCAGGTGGTCGGCGGCGCCATGAAGGCCACACTCGGCTTCTTACTCGTAGGCGCCGGCGCGACCCTCGTCGTCGCCTCGCTCGATCCGCTGGGCGCGCTGATCCAGAGCGCCACCGGCGCACAGGGCGTGATTCCGACCAACGAGGCCATCGCCGGCATCGCCCAGGAGCGCTACGGCGCCCAGGTGGCCTGGCTGATGATCCTCGGCTTCGCGGTGAGCCTGCTGCTGGCGAGGTTCACGCCGCTGCACTACGTGTTCCTCACCGGGCACCACATCCTGTTCATGGCGACGATGATCACGATCGTGCTGGCCTCGGCCGGCTACGGCGGAGCCCTCGTCGTGCCTCTCGGCGGCGTCCTGCTCGGCATCCTGATGGTGTCGCTGCCGGCCCTCGTCCACCCGTGGACGCGGCGGATCACCGGCGACGACAGCATCGCGATGGGGCACTTCGGCACCGCCGGCTACATCGCCGCGGGCGCCACCGGCCGGCTCGTCGGGCGCCGCAGCCGATCCACCGAGGACATGAAACTGCCTGAGTCACTGCGATTCCTGCGCGATTCGATGGTCGCTACCGCGCTGTCCATGGTGCCGATGTACGTCGTCGTGGCGCTGATCGCCCTGGGCCGGGTGGGCCAGGAGAAGGCCTTCGACGCCTTCGGCGGCGCCACCGGCATCGGCAACTTCATCGTCCAGGGCATCACGCAGGGCCTGCAGTTCGGCGTCGCGGTCGCCGTCATCCTCTTCGGCGTGCGGACGATCCTGGGCGAACTCGTGCCCGCCTTCCAGGGCATCGCGAACCGGGTCGTTCCGGGCGCCATTCCCGCACTGGACGCGCCCATCGTCTTCCCCTACGCCCAGAACGCGGTGCTGATCGGCTTCGTGTCCAGCTTCGTCGGCGGCCTGGTCGGCCTGGCGGTGCTCTCGCTGTGGCTCCAGCCGGCCTTCGGTCTGGCGCTGATCCTGCCCGGCCTCGTCCCGCACTTCTTCACCGGCGGCACCGCCGGGGTGTACGGCAACGCCACCGGCGGACGACGGGGCGCGGCGGCCGGTGGCTTCGTCAACGGACTGGTGATCACCTTCCTGCCGGCCCTCCTCCTCGCCGTGCTCGGCTCCTTCGGCTCGGAGAACACCACCTTCGGCGACGCGGACTTCGGCTGGTTCGGCATCCTGATCGGCTATGGCGCGGCGATCGGCTCGCTCGGCGGCATCGTGGTGATCGCCGTGATCGGCGCGGCCCTGCTCGGTGGCGCCATCCTCGTCCAGAAGAGGGTCGTCGAACGCGGCCTGGACCCCGCGGCCGGCCGCGACCGGCCGGCCGGGGCCGGGACCGCGGCGCCCGCCGCGCCCAC
>JBDIAG010000663.1:0-2967 GCA_039812305.1 Actinomycetales bacterium
GCGTCCATGGCGATCGCGACGATGACGGTGGCGAGCGCGGCGCAGGCGCGTTCCGGGGTGACTCGGTCGGCCAGCACTGCTCGCGCCAGCGCGTCCCCGGCGCCCACGATGGCCCGTAGGCCCGCGGCATCGACGGGCCCGGTCAGCGGCTCGAGGGCATCGCGGCACATCGCGAGGTAAGCGGCCTCCGCCTCGTCGCGAAGGCCACTGAGGGTGGACGAACCCGCCAGTGCGGCGACGATGTCGGCCAGTTCCTGCCCCTCCGCACGGCAGCAGTCGATATAGGCGGAGGCGACTAGTTCGGCCACCTCGGAGAGTTCGTGCTCGCTGTCGTCGAGGGCGACCCGCAGTGTCTCGCGCTGTCGGGCTTCGAAATGCCGGTAGAGCTCGGCGAACACGCCGGCCCGGTCGCCGAAGTGGTTGTACACCAGCGGCTTGGTCACTCCAGCCCGCTCCGCCAGCCGGCCGAGCGTGAACTGGTCGGTTCCGACCTCTCGAATCAGCTCCCGGGCTTCGTCCAGGAGCTGAGCGTGACGCTCCTCCTTCGACATCCGTCGCCGAGTCACCGCGGCCTGGGGCCTACTCATCGCACTCCTCACGACTCGTTACGTCCAGTAGATTACCAATAGTAACTTACCAGGAGTAAGTAGGCGACGGACGAGCCGGCAGCCATGCCCCGAGTACCTCGCATGCGGCCGGGTGTGGGCGTCCGTGGAGAGGCTCGGTGTTCGCTGTCCGGGTTGGTTTTGGCCGGACCCACGCCACCAGCCGGTGCCAATCAGCCGCCTGTTCGCGCGTTGACCAGGTACGTGTCGAGTAACCGGTGATCGCTGGCTGCTCGGCCGACAACCGGTCAACGCGAGCAACGGCAAGCTGGAGGCTCCCCAAGGTGGAGAGCGGGCGGTCGCCCTCCTCCTTCAAGGTCCGTACCGCCTGGACGGTGTCTTCACGAATCAGGCGTCGGGGCCGCTCGCATCGACCCCGCGCCGCGCGTAGCCGCCGAGGCACGCGCTCGACCCCCGGCGAGTGGAGTCGTCATGGGCAGGTAGTCTCCCGGGATTCGCTGTTGGTTGCCTTCACACAGCGCCGGCCTGACCGGTAATGTAAAGTGGATTAGCCAATTATCGCGCTTGTTCGGAGGTCGTCGGTTCCAGTGTCCGCCTCCATTCCCGATGACCGCAGCGTCGACGTGCTTGAGCTCTTCGACGACCCCGTCGTCGGTGGGCTCGTCCAGCAGGTCCTGAGCATGCGCACGGGGGAGCGGATGCCCAGCGAACGCGATCTCGCCATGCAGTTCGCGGTGAGCCGTCCGACGCTGCGGGATCGGCTGGGGCGGCTCGAGTCGATGGGTCTCGTCGAACGGCGCGGCGGGGCGGGGACCTTCGTCAAGGGTCTCAGTCCGAAGACCTTCACCGAGATATTGACAGTCGGAATGCTCGCGTCGGGAATGACCCTGTCGTCGCTGCAGATCGTCCGGGTGGCCCTCGAGCGACAGGCCGCCCGGGAGGCGGCGCGCGCGGCGAACCCGGTGAAGATCGCGTACATGGCGGCCGCAGTGCAGAGAATGGAGCGAACGGAAGATCCCGAAGAGCTCTACGCCGCGGACGTGGCGTTCCATCGGGCCATGTTCGACGCCTCCGAATCGCCGTCTCTGATCTTCTTCGCGGACGTGCTGTCCGGCGTGATCTCGCGATCGGTGAAGGAGCGAGGCGATCGGATCCGGAGGCTCACTCATGACACGGGAGTGATCCGCGAGCTTCACCGCGGGCTCTACGAGGCGATCTATAGTGCCGACATCGAACTGGCCGATCGACGGGTGATGGAACACTTCGCCTGGCTCGATCAGGTGAGTGTGTCCACGTCGTAGGGATCCGTCACAGCAGTCGGCCGCTTCGACACCGCAATATCGAAGCGGCCGTCCGGTCAGCTGGCGTCGATCCGGTACAGGTCGATCACGCTGGAGTCATCCTGGGTGCCCCACCCGCGATCTGCCGCCGCCGTGAACAGGCGGTGTGCCACCGCGGTGAGAGGAGCCCGATAGCCGACGTCGCGCGCCGCGTCGGCGACGAGCCCGCTGTCCTTGACGAAGATGTTGAGGTGGGTCTGGACGGGCCGGTCGGCCACCGGGAGGGCCATCCGCGGTCCCCGGTCCGCAAGCATCCAGGACGAAGCCGTGCCCTTGGGCAGGAGCTCCAGGACGGTCGCCAGATTCAGTCCGAGGCGCTCGGCGAAGCCCAGCGCCTCGGCCGCGGTCGCCATGTTGACTGCGGCCAGGAGTTGGTTGACCAGCTTGAACGACTGACCGTTGCCGACCTTGTCGCCGACGATGTGGACCTGTCCGGTCGGGGACAGCACAGGTCTCAGATCATCGATGAGGGTCTGGTCCCCGGCGGCGAACAGCGTCAGCAAGCCCTGCTGGGCGCCCACCACACCGCCGGTGATCGGTGCGTCGACCAGCCGTACCCCGTTGGTTCCTGCCAGCCGCTCCGCCTGTTCGGCGACGTGCGGGCCGACCGTGCTCATGAGCACGACCGTGCTCCCCGCCATCCCGCGGTCGGCGAACGGCGGACTGGTCAGCAGTTCGAAGACCTGCACGCCGTTGGCCACCAGAAGCAGCGTGGTGGCGCAGCCCCGCAGTGACTCCGCGTCGGTGTCCGCTGACAGCCCGGCCGTCCGCGCCTTGGCGACCTGTGGGGCGAAGGCGTCGACGGCCCGGACCTGCAGTCCGGCACCCTGTATCCGCTGCGCGATAGGTAGACCCATGGCGCCCACTCCGACGATCCCGACCGGGGCACGGTCAGCCGTCATCGCGCACCATGTCCCGGATCGCGGCCACGACAGCCTGCACGTCGGGGACGACGGCGGTTTCTTGTGTTTGGGTGTAGGGGATGGGGGTGCGGGCGCCGCCGAGGCGGCGGGGGGCGGTTTTCAGGTCGTTCCAGAGGTGGGTGGTGAGTTGGGCGGTGA
>JBDIAG010000664.1:0-2948 GCA_039812305.1 Actinomycetales bacterium
GATGCGAGCGCCGAGGCGGCAGCGCCCCGCGGACAGGCGTCGGCAGGCTGGCCGGAGCCGGTCCAACCTGGCGCGGCGCCGTCAGGTGCGGCCCTGGGCCCGTCGGCCTCGCCCGGTCGGGATGAGACCCGCCCGCCCAGCCGGGATGAGACCCAACCGCCCGGCCGAGATGAGACCCGACCGGAGGATGGCCGTGGGCGGTCGGAACCCGCATCGTCGAGCGGCCCCGGGCGGTTGCACTCCGAACGGGCGCACTCCGACCGGGCGCACTCCGAATCGGGAGAGAGCGCGTCGCGATCCGGATCGGGAAGTGGACGGTCGCAACCGGGCGGTGCCCATGGGCAGCCGCGACCCGAAGCGCCGGGGGGCCCGGAGCAGCCGCGGCCGGGTGAACGCCGCCAGCCCTCCCGGCCGCCGGAACCGGGACGAGGGCCGGCCCCGAGCGCGGGTGCCCCGGTGTCCGCCGGCGGAGTCGATACCGAGCGCATGCGCCGGGCCTGGCCGGAGTTGCTCTCGTTGATCGCCAGCCGAAGACGGGCGACCTGGCTGATTCTGCAGGGCGGTGCCGGCGTGCACGAACTCGCCGACGGTGTGCTGCGCCTGACGTTCGTCAACGACGGTACGGCGCGGGGCTTCGCCAATGGCCAGCATCCGAGCGTGGTGGCGTCGGCGGTCCGGGAGCTGTTCAACCTCGAAGTGCGCGTCGAGCCGTACATAGGCCAGCGGGGGCCGGCCGGTGGGCGCGGCGGGCCACAGCGAGGGCCTCGGGAGCCGAACCGTCCGGCCGACACCGATCGGGGTTCGAGTCGGGCCGGCGACCGTCCGGAATCGAGACCCGCCGACCGTCGCGCGGCTCACGATCAGGCCGCGTCCCAGGCCGAGAGTGGGCCGCCGGGGTCGTCGGTCCAGAGCGGCCGTTCGGTCGAAGCTCGCACGAAATCTGCTGCAACGGAGCGTGTCACGTCGACCGTGGACGCCTGGGGAGTGCCGTTCGGCGACGAGCCGCCGCCGGACGACGCGCCGCCGGACGATACCTACGACAGCCCGCTGCCGTCACCCCGATCGACACCGGCCCAGCCTCCGGCGGCCCAGTCTCATCGGGCGAGGCAGACTCACCAGGCGGCGCAGTCGTGGAAGGCGTCCCCGCCCCCCGGGGAGGCCTCGCCCGGGCAGTCCGCCCCACCCCCCGGGGAGGCCTCGCCCGCACGGCCCGGCGACGTTGCCCCCGCGCGATCGGTGGACGACTCGCCCGCCCGGGCCGGGGACGCCCGGGCCGGGGGCGCCGCCCCGGCGCAATCCGTGACGGCTGCGCCCGTGCGGTCGCGACAGATGGACACGGCCCAGTCGGCTTCTGAATCGCCCGGTTCGACATCGCCCGGTTCGACATCGTCCGGTTCGACGTCGCCCGGTTCGACATCGTCCGGTTCGGCGTTCCCGCGGGCGACGCGGGGGGCCTCGAGCACGTCGCAGGCGGGGTCGGGTTCGGCGACCGCGGGCTCATCGTCCGAACCAGGTTCGTCCACAAGTCGCTATCAGCAGTTGCTCCGGGAGTCGGCGCCGGCCGTCTCGCCGGAGGTCGATGACGACGACGAACCCAGCCCGGACGACCCGGTGGCGGAGGATTCCGGGCTGGTCGGGCCCAGTGTGGTCGAGCGGATTCTCGGAGGGACGGTGATCAGTGTCGAAGACGCGTCACAGGAGTAGTGGCAGCGGCGCTGCGCATAGGCCGGCGGCTCGGCGGCGGTTAGGCTCAGCAGGTGTATGAAGGCGCAGTCCAGGATCTGATCGACGAACTCGGCCGGCTGCCCGGCATCGGCCCGAAGAGCGCTCAACGGATCGCCTTCCACATTCTGGAGGCCGACGAGGAGGACGTCGCGCGGCTGGCTCGCGCGCTGACCGAGGTCAAGGCCAAGGTGAGGTTCTGTGTGATCTGCGGCAACGTCGCGGAGAGCGATCAGTGCCGGGTCTGCCGCGACCCTCGTCGCGACGACACGGTGATCTGTGTCGTCGAGGAGTCCAAGGACGTCGTCGCGATCGAGCGCACCCGGGAGTTCCGCGGCCGCTACCACGTGCTGGGCGGGGCGATCAGCCCGATCGACGGCGTCGGACCCGACGATCTGCGGATCCGGGAGCTGATGACCCGGCTCGCCGACGGCACCGTGACCGAGGTGATTCTCGCCACCGACCCCAACATGGAGGGGGAGGCGACGGCCGCGTTCCTGGCCCGCCTGCTCAGCTCGGTGGGCCTCAAGGTCTCCCGGCTGGCGTCCGGTCTGCCGGTGGGCGGCGACCTGGAGTACGCCGACGAGGTCACCCTCGGCCGGGCGTTCGAGGGCCGCCGCGTGCTGGTGGCCGGGGGGCCACCGTCCAACTCATAGTCATCCCGACAAATCGACCGGATCTCTCCACGCGAAGTCACCACCTGAACCACTGGAACATGGGAGAGTGGGCTCGGACAATTCAAACGGGAGGATCCTGACAGATGCTCGGTCAGCCGAGAGACGACGAGGCGTTGGCACGCCTGGCCGAGGACACCGCCGACGAGGCGCGCGCCTATCTCAAGACGGTTCACGCGCTGGCTCGCGGCGAGGCGGAGGAATCCGCGCTCGCCGTGCTGATGGTGGCGCTGTCCCGGATCGTCTCGACAGGAGCGCGGCTCGGGGCCGTCACCGATGTGATCCTGGAAGACCGCTACGAGCCGTACTCCGGGCCCGATGCCGACTACGAGGAGTTGCACCTCGGCCTGGCCCAGCTGCTCGCCGGGCTGGACGAGTACATCGAGATCGTCGATCCGCTGGTCAGCGGCGAGCTCTCGCAGGAATCCCTGTCCAACGACATCACCGAGATCGCGGCCGCGCTCGGCCACGGCCTGATCCACTTCGACCACGGCCGGCCGGAGGAGGCGCTGTGGTACTGGCAGTACTCCTTCATGGCCTCCTGGGGTGACC
>JBDIAG010000665.1:0-2938 GCA_039812305.1 Actinomycetales bacterium
CAGGGCCTGCGCAAGATGGGCTCGATGAAGAAGATGCTCGGCATGCTGCCCGGCATGGCCCAGATGCGCGAGCAGCTGGACAACCTGGACGAGCGCGAGATCGACCGGATCGAGGCCATCATCTACTCGATGACCCCGGCCGAGCGGCGCCCGCCCAAGGTGCTCAACGGATCCCGGCGCGCGCGCATCGCCCGGGGCTCCGGCGTCACGGTCACCGACGTGAACCAGCTGGTGGAGCGGTTCGGCGAGGCGCAGAAGGTCATGCGCATGCTCCGCGACGGCAAGATGCCCGGTGGGCGCGGCGGCCGGATGCCGGGTATGCCCCCGGGCATGCCCGGTCTGCCCGGTGGTCCCGGCGGCGGCAGCAAGAAGTCGCGAGGCAAGCAGCAGCCGTCGCGCAACAAGAAGGGCCGCTCGGGCAATCCGGCCAAGCGGGCCCAGCAGGAGCGCCAGCAGCCGGTCTCCACTCCCGGCTCCGCCTTCGGGCTCGGTCAGCAGAACCAGGTCGATCCGGAGAACCTGGAACTGCCGCCGGGCTTCGAGAAGTTCCTGCGCTGACCGGCGAGACCCGGCTACACTTGGGGGAGCACCTCCCGGGCCACCAGTTCCAGATGCTCGAGATCGTGGAGATCCAGCACCTGGAGGTAGATCCGCCGGGTTCCGATGGCGGCGAAGTCCTCGATCTTGGCGATCAGCTCGTCCGGCGTGCCGGCCAGCCCGTTCTCCCGCAGTTCTGCCGGCTCGCGGCCGATGGCGGCGGCTCGCCGGGAGATCTCCGTCTCGTCCCGCCCGCAGCACAGCACCTGGGCGGCCGACATCAGGGGCGGATCCTGTCGGCCGGCGGTTGAACAGGCGCGGCGCACCCGGTGGTACTGCTCGGCCGTGGTGTCCACCGGTGCGAAGGCGACGTTGAACTCGTCGGCGAAACGTGCCGCCAGGGCCGGCGTGCGTCGCTTACCGAATCCGCCGATGATCACCGGCGGGCCCGACGGGGTCGCCGGCTTCGGCAGCCCGGGGGAGTCGTCCACGCGATATTGCTTGCCGGAGAACGAGAATCGCTCGCCGACCGGAGTGCGCCACAGCCCGGTGATGATCTCCAGCTGCTCCTCGAGCCGGTCGAAACGCTCGCGGACGTCCGGGAACGGGATGCCGTAGGCCTCGTGCTCCTCGGCGAACCAGCCCGCGCCGAGGCCGAACTCGATTCGTCCGCCGCTCATCGCGTCGGCCTGGGCCACGGCGACCGCGAGTGGTCCGGGGAGCCGGAACGTCGCCGAGGTGACCAGTGTGCCGAGCCTGATCCGGCTCGTCCGCAGGGCGATCCCCGCCAGCGTCAGCCAGGTGTCGGTCGGCCCGGGCAGACCGTCGGAGCCGCCCATCGCGAGGTAGTGGTCGGAGCGGAAGAAGGCGTCGAAGCCGAGTTCCTCACTCGCCCGGGCGACGGTGAGCTGGTCGTCGAAGCTGGCGCCTTGTTGGGGTTCGACGAAGATGCGCAGGTCCATCCGCAAACCCTAGACAGCGGCTGCGAGACGGTTGCCGCCGGGCGGCCGAGGTGTGTGCCGTTTCGGTGGTCACCTGCGACGCCACCCCGGCAGTTCCATAATATGGGAATGATTGACCGTTAAGTGGAACGGGTAGTAGCGTCCGGAATTGCGTCGCAGACAACGGGAAGCCGGTGCAATTCCGACACGGTCCTCGCCACTGTGACCGGGGAGCGGCCCTCCACAACGCCACTGGGATTGCGGTCCTGGGAAGGCGGGGGGCGGCGTCGATCCGGAAGTCAGGAGACCGCCTGCGGCGCTCTATCCGCCGATCCACGAGAGATGGAGGCGCAGATGTCAAACGACACTGCCGTTTCGCACCCCAACCAGCCTTCGGTCGACCAATCCGACCGCAAGGTGCCGATCAATCTCCGTCAGTCCGGGCCCACGCCGGTCGAGCTGCTGATCTCCACCCGGATCCGCAAGTCGCCGTACTGGCACCTCTCCCACGAAGCGGGTGCCTGGCGCGCCGAGGTCTACAACCGGGTCTATCACCCGCGCGGCTATCTGCGTCCCGACGAGGGCGGGGCGATGGCCGAGTACGACGCGCTGGTCAACCACGTGACGATGTGGAACGTTGCCGTCGAGCGGCAGATCCAGGTCAAGGGGCCGGACGCCGAGGCGTTCGTGAACTACGTGATCACCCGGGATGCGACGAAGATCCCGGTGATGCGCGCCCGCTACGTGATTCTCTGCGACACCAAGGGCGGGATTCTCAACGACCCGGTGCTGCTGCGGATCGCGGAGGACGAATTCTGGTTCAGCCTCTCCGACTCCGACCTGTATCTGTGGCTGGAGGGAGTCAATGCCGGGAAGGGCTTCGACGTCGAGATCGCGGAGATCGACGTCTGCCCGGTGCAGATCCAAGGGCCCAAGTCGGTCGACCTGATGGTCGATCTGTTCGGCCCGGAGCTCGCCGATCTGCCGTCCTACGGTCTGACCGAGGGCACCGTCGCCGGACACCCGGTGATCATCTCCCAGACCGGGTTCACCGGGGAGAAGGGCTACGAGATCTACCTGCGGGACGCCACGCTCTACGCCGAGGACATGTGGAACGCCGTCCTGGAGGCGGGCAAGGCGCACAACCTCATGGTGATCGCGCCCGCCCACCACCGACGGGTGGCCGCCGGCATCCTCTCCTGGGGTCAGGACATGGACGCCGAGACGCTGCCGTTCCAGGTCAACCTCGGGTACCAGGTGCCGCGCACCAAGGAGGCCGACTACATCGGCAAGGCCGCGCTCGAGGCCGCGCGCGACCAGATCGACGCCGGCAACCCCCCGTTCACGCTGAAGATGGTCGGTCTGCGTGTCGGCGGCAAGCCGATCGACGAGTACGCGCCGGACTTCTGGCTGGTGCGCGAGACCCCGGACGGCCCGGCGGTGGGGTACCTGACCTCGCC
>JBDIAG010000666.1:0-2933 GCA_039812305.1 Actinomycetales bacterium
GTAGGAGAGCCGCTGCACGCTGCGCACCTTCGCGATGTGGACGGACGCCGACGTCTGCCGGCCGTCCGCGTCGAGGGCGATCTCCCAGACGTAGGCGGCCCGCACCTGGCCGGGCAGCAGACTCGCCACGCCCTCGCTGAGGACGGGCGGGTGCAGCGGCGTCCGTTCGTCCGGGGAGTAGATCGTCTGCCCGCGCAGCTGCGCCTCGGCGTCGACGGCCCCGCCCGGAGCGACCACCGCGGGCAGGTAGGCGATCGCATACCGGACGAGATAGCCGGTGCGCGTGCGCGACAAGTGCATCGCCTGATCGAGATCCGTCGAACCCGGCGGGTCGATCGTCAGGTACGGGATGTCGGTCTCGTCCCGGTCGGGGACCACCAAGGGTTCCCCGGCGACCCGGACCGCCTCCGCGAGCACGTCCGCCGGAAACGTCCGCGGCACGTTCAACTGCTCTCGAATCTGGGTGAAGCGGGCGGTGAGCGCCCCGGGGTCCGTGGCCTGCAACCTCAGCGTCGTCTGCGGCATGGCGCCAACCTACGACGGCCGGGCGGCGGTGGCGGCCAGCCGCTCGTAGTCTGGCCGACATGGCATTCCCCCCGCCGTCCGGGCAGCCCACGGCCCAGGTGCGCGGCCGCCGGCGAGACGTCCCGCGTGGCTGAGCTCGTCCACCGGGCCGGCCCGATCGTCGTCTTCCTCCTCGCCATCACGGTCACCGCCGAGATCGCCGAACGGGCGGGCGTCTTCGCGCTCGCCGGGCACCACGTCGCCCGCCTGGCCAGACACCGCACGATCGCGCTCTGGGCGCTCTTCTCCGCGCTGGCGGTGCTCTGCACCGTCTTCCTCAGTCTGGACACGACCGCGGTGCTCCTCACCCCGGTCGGCCTCGCGATCGCCGCCCAGACCAGCGCCTCACCCGTCCCGTTCGCCCTGACGACGCTGTGGATCGCGAACACGGGATCCCTCCTGCTCCCGGTCTCAAATCTGACGAACCTGTTCGCGCTCAGCCGGTTCGGCGCGCTGGGGGTCGGGCACGCCGCCTACCTCCGGCTCGCGGCGGCGCCGGCCGCCGCCGCCGTGATCGCCACCCTCGTCGTGATCGCCGTCGTCAGCCGGCGTGAGCTGCGCGGCCGGTACGGCGTGGACGAGGCCCCGGTCGCCCCGGACCGGATCCTGC
This sequence comes from Actinomycetales bacterium, assembly GCA_039812305.1. Classification (GTDB taxonomy): domain Bacteria; phylum Actinomycetota; class Actinomycetes; order Actinomycetales; family CAWJMD01; genus JBDIAG01. The sequence goes on from JBDIAG010000666.1 coordinate 1,175, forward strand.
TCGTCGTCGCCTGCGTGGTCTGCGTCGTCGTCGGCCCGCTCTTCGCCGCGGGCATCTCGCCTGCGGCCGTCGCGGTCGGCTCGGCCGCGGTTCTGCTCGGGGTCGCGCTCGTCCGTCGGCGAGACGTGTTGCGCGGTCTGGCGGTGCCGTGGCTGATGGCTGCGGCGTTCGTCGTGGTCGCGGCCCTGGTCATGTGGGCGGGACAGCACGGGCTGACGGATCTGCTGCGGCACGTCGTCGGCCGCGGCACGTCGACCGCGGACCTCCTCCGAGTCGCCGGCACCGGCGCGGTCGCCGCGAATCTCGTCGACAATCTCCCGGCGTACCTGGCCCTGGAGCCGGCGGCGGACGACCACCCCCTCCGGCTTCTGGCGTTGCTGATCGGCGTGGACGCGGGCCCGCTGGTCACCCCGTGGGCCTCGCTGGCGACGCTGCTGTGGCTCAGCCGGTGCCGCGCGGCCGGGGTGCGCATCGCTCCGACGAAGCTGGCCGGCCTCGGTCTGGCGTGCGCGGTCTGCAGCGTCGGCGCGGCCACGCTGACCCTGTGCCTGGTGCGCTGACGGGGTCGGTTCTCAGTCCGGCCCGGTCCGGCCGACCGAGCCGGTGGGGACGACCGTCCTGAGCAGCTCCTCGGCGGCGGTGAACGGATCGCCGGCGCCGGTGAGCACGGCGTCCGCCAGATCGTCCAGACCGGTGCGACCGGAACCGTCGCGGTCGCGCAGCCTGGTGCTGAGCTGGGTCAACGCGAGCGTCTCGATCTCGGCCGCGACCCTCGCCCGGCGCCGCCGCGTCAGTTCGCCGGTGGTCTCCAGCCAGGCGCGGTGCTTCTCCAGCTGCTCGGCCAGCTTGTCCAGGCCCTCGCCGCGCATCGCCACCAGCTTCACCACCGGCGGACGCCAGGACTGCGGCCCCCGGCGCTCGCCCAGGTTGATGATCCCGCGCAGATCGCGCACGGTCGCCGAGGCCCCGTCGCGGTCGGCCTTGTTCACGGCGAAGACGTCGCCGATCTCGAGGATGCCCGCCTTCGCCGCCTGGATCCCGTCGCCCATCCCCGGCGCGAGGAGCACCACGGTCGTGTCCGCGGACCCGACGATCTCCACCTCGGACTGACCGACGCCGACCGTCTCGACGAGGATGACGTCGAAGCCGCAGGCATCCAGGACCCGGATCGCCTGGGGCGTGGTGGCGGCGATGCCACCGAGATGTCCCCGGGAGGCCATCGAGCGGATGAACACCCCGGAATCGAGGGCGTGGTCGCTCATCCTGATCCGGTCGCCGAGCAGCGCTCCCCCGGTGAACGGGGACGAGGGATCGACCGCCAGCACCCCCACCCGGCGCCCGGCCGCCCGCAAGACGGTGACCAGGGCGGACGTCGTCGTCGACTTGCCCACTCCCGGAGAGCCGGTCAGTCCGATCACGTGGGCCCGGCCGGTATGCGGGGCCAGGACCGCGGCGATCTGGCGGACCTGCGGCGCGCCGTCCTGGACCAGCGTGATCAGTCGTCCCAGGGCACGCGGCTGCCCCTGCCGGGCACGCAGCACCAGATCGTCGATGTCGACCGCGCGCGCCACCCTTGCACTCCCTCTCACCGGCTCCCTCGGAGCACCCTATGGGCCCGCCAACAAATAAGCACTGCGTGTTGCCCGTCCGACCCTCAGCCCCAGCCGGGAGCGCGGATCCAGCCAGTCGCCCGCCCGTTGACCAGATATCGGCCGAGCGGCCAGCGATCGCCGGCTGCTCGGCCGACAACCGGCTGCTC
>JBDIAG010000667.1:0-2919 GCA_039812305.1 Actinomycetales bacterium
CCGCTGCAGGCCTACTTCCGGATCAACACCGAGAACATGGGCCAGTTCGAGCGGACGCTGATCATCGCCGACGAGGGCTCCTACGTGCACTACGTCGAGGGCTGCACCGCGCCGATCTACAAGTCCGACTCGCTGCACTCCGCGGTGGTCGAGATCATCGTCAAGAAGAACGCCCGGGTCCGGTACACGACGATCCAGAACTGGTCGAACAACGTGTACAACCTGGTGACCAAGCGGGCCACCTGCGAGGCCGGCGCGACGATGGAGTGGATCGACGGCAACATCGGCTCCAAGGTGACGATGAAGTACCCGGCCGTCTACCTGCTCGGCGAGCACTCCAAGGGCGAGACGCTGTCGATCGCCTTCGCCGGCGAGGACCAGCATCAGGACGCCGGCGCCAAGATGGTGCACGCGGCGCCGAACACCTCCTCCTCGATCATCTCCAAGTCGGTGGCGCGCGGCGGCGGTCGCACGTCCTACCGCGGGCTGGTGCAGGTGCTCGAGGGGTGCCCGGGGTCGAAGTCGACGGTGCGCTGCGACGCGCTGCTGGTGGACACGATCTCCCGTTCGGACACCTACCCCTACGTCGACGTCCGCGAGGACGACGTGGCGATGGGGCACGAGGCGACCGTCTCCAAGGTGAGCGAGGACCAGCTGTTCTACCTCATGCAGCGTGGCCTGACCGAGGAGGAAGCGATGGCGATGATCGTCCGCGGCTTCATCGAGCCCGTCGCCCGCGAGTTGCCGATGGAGTACGCCCTCGAACTGAACCGGCTGATCGAGTTGCAGATGGAGGGCGCGGTCGGCTGACCGACCGCCTCGTCCACCACTCGTCACCCTTCGCAACTCAAGGAGCACATCATCACTACGGATACAGCGGTGCCCGCCCAGCACGGGCTGACCGCACACAGTCACGGCGGGCCGGCCACCGTTCCGGACGCCTCCCGCGCCGAGCGCCGCACGTCCTTCGCCGCCGCCGACTTCCCGGTTCCGGGCGGTCGCGAGGAGGAGTGGCGTTTCACTCCGCTGCCGCACTTCGCCGGTCTGCTCGAGGGCGGGCGGACGGGCGCTCAGCTCGCGGCCGACATCCGGCTGCCCGAGGGCATCGTCTCCCGCACGATCACGCTGGACGAGGCCCGCTCGGCCGGCATCCTGCCGCCCGGTGACCGGGCCGCGGCGGTCGCGGTGAACAACGCCGAGGGTGTGACCGAGATCGAGATCCCGGCCGAGACGGAACTGGGCGACCCGGTTCGGGTGAATCTGACCGGCACCGGGCCGGACCTGACCTACGGCCACCTGCTGATCCGGGCCGGCCGGCACTCGCGGGCCACCGTGATCGTCGAGCACGTCGGCGACGCGGCCTTCAGCGAGGTCGTCTCGACGCTGGTCGGCGACGGCGCCCAGCTGACCGTGGTGAGTCTGCAGGACTGGGACGACACCGCCGTCCACATGGGCCAGCACGACGCCGTGATCGGCCGGGACGCGACCTTCAAGTACGTCTGCGTGACGCTCGGGGGAGTGGCCGTGCGGCTCAACGCCAACGTCCGTTACGGCGGGCCCGGCGCGACCGCCGAGATTCTCGGCGTCTACTTCGCCGACGCCGGCCAGCATCTCGAGCACCGTTCCTTCGTCGACCACAACGTGCCGCGGTGTACCAGCAACATCGCCTACAAGGGCGCGCTGCAGGGCGAGACCGCCCACACGGTGTGGGTCGGCGACGTGCTGATCCGCGCGGCCGCCGAAGGCACCGACACCTACGAGCTGAACCGCAACCTGGTGCTCACCGACGGGGCCCGCGCCGACTCGGTGCCGAACCTCGAGATCGAGACCGGCCAGATCGAGGGGGCCGGTCACGCCTCGGCCACCGGCCGGTTCGACGACGAGCAGCTCTTCTACCTGCAGGCCCGGGGCAGCCCGGCCGACATCGCCCGGCGACTGGTCGTGCGGGGCTTCTTCGCCGACATCATCGCCCAGATCGGCGTGGACGAGATCGAACAGCGGCTGATGGCCGCGATCGAGGAGGAGCTCGAGCTGTCGATGGGCAGCTTCTCCGGAGACCTCGACGACGCAGCCGAGAGCGACTGAGACCGGCGCCTGGGCGTCCACCGCATTCTTGAACAGGAGAGAACGAAGATATGTCAACGCTTGAGATCCGGGATCTGCACGTCAGTGTGGCGACCGAGGGCGAGGCCAAGGAGATCCTGCGCGGCGTCGACCTGACCATCGAGTCGGGCAAGACCCACGCGATCATGGGCCCGAACGGCTCCGGCAAGTCCACCCTGGCCTACTCGATCGCCGGCCACCCGAAGTACCAGATCACCTCCGGCAGTGTCACTCTCGATGGTGAGGACGTCCTCGCCATGAGTGTGGACGAGCGCGCGCGGGCCGGGCTGTTCCTCGCCATGCAGTACCCGGTCGAGGTGCCCGGCGTGACCGTGTCGAACTTCCTGCGTACCGCCAAGACCGCCATCGACGGCAAGGCGCCGAACCTGCGGCACTGGATCAAGGACGTCCGGGTGGCGATGCAGAACCTCAAGATCGACCCGGCGTTCGCCGAGCGCAACGTCAACGAGGGCTTCTCCGGCGGGGAGAAGAAGCGGCACGAGATCCTCCAGCTCGAGCTGCTCAAGCCCCGGATCGCCATCCTGGACGAGACCGACTCCGGCCTCGACATCGACGCGCTGCGGATCGTCTCCGACGGCGTGAACCGGGTGCGTGAGACGACCGACGCCGGCGTCCTGCTGATCACCCACTACACGCGCATCCTGCGCTACATCAAGCCGGACTTCGTGCACGTCTTCGTCGACGGCCGGGTGGCCGAAGAGGGCGGCCCGGAGCTGGCCGACGAGCTGGAGGAGAACGGCTACGACCGCTTCCTGACGGCCAAGACCGGCGCCTAGGCCTGGCGGACACGCTCAT
>JBDIAG010000668.1:0-2918 GCA_039812305.1 Actinomycetales bacterium
GAGCTGCTCGAGGTGATGACCGAGCGCCGCTTCCGGCACGTACCGGTGGAGGTGGAGGGGCGGCTCGGCGGCATCGTCAGCATCGGCGACATCGTCAAACACCGCCTGGACGAGCTGCGTGCCGAGCGTGACCAGCTCGAGGCCTACATCCACACCTGATCCGCACGGGATCGCCACAGGTCCCACCCGCACCGCGCGCCACGTCGGTCACAGAAGTCTCGGCAGGCGGGAAATCGTGACGTACCGTGGTGAGGGTGAGCCTCGTCAACGACACCCCGCCGTTCGGTGCCCCGGCACCTGAACGTGGCTCTTCTCCGGATGGCCTGGTGGGCCGACTGGTCGGCCCGTACCGGCTCGTCCGCCGCATCGGCGAGGGTGGAATGGGCGTCGTCTACCTCGGAGTCGCCGGGGACGAACGGCCGGTCGCGGTCAAGGTGCTGCGCCCACACGTGGCCGGCGACCCCGACGCCCGCCGCCGGCTCGCCCGCGAGGTGGCGACCCTGCGGATGGTGCGGCACGAGCTGGTCGCCCGCGTGCTCGACGCGGACGTCGACGGGCCGCTGCCGTACGTGGCGACCGAGTACGTCCGCGGCGCCAGCCTCGACAAGCACGTCAAGGAGCACGGTGCCCTCGACCGCGAGGGGTTGGCGCGGCTGGCCTACGGGCTCGGCGAGGCGCTCGCCGCGGTGCACGCCGCCGGGATCGTCCATCGGGATCTCAAGCCCGCCAACATCCTGCTGCGCGGCGGCCAGCCGGTGGTGATCGACTTCGGCATCGCCCACATCGCCGACGATTCCCGGCTGACCATGACCGGCCTGGTGATGGGCACTCCCGGCTATCTGTCCCCGGAGCTGATCGAGGGCGGGCACGTCGACCGGGCGACCGACTGGTGGGGTTGGGCGGCCACGGTCGCCTATGCGGCGACCGGCCGTTCGCCCTTCGGCCGCGGGCCGATGGAGGCCGTCCTGGACCGGGTGCGTCGCGGCGAGGCCGACCTGTCCGGTGTGCCGGGCGAGCTCGCGCCGGTGCTCTCCGCGGCCCTGTCCCCGGATCCCGCGCGCCGGCCCAAGCCGGGTGAGCTCCGGAAGGCGATCCTGTCCTTCTCCGGCGCGGTGTTCCCCTCCGGCGAGGCCGCGACCACCGTGCTCGGCGCCGGGCCGGTCGCGTCCACCGGGGCCGTCGCGCCGACCCAGATCGTGGCCGGGCCGACCGGGATCGTCGCCGCGCCGACCGAGGTCGTGAGTCCCGGCCGTTCGGCGCCCCTGGGCGGGCTGTTGCGCGGCCGGCCGGAGGGCCGGCGCGGCTCCGTCGAACACGCCACCGAGGTGCTCGCCAGCGGCACGCCCGCGACCCGGGCGATGCCACAGGCGGCTCCGGCGCCACAGCCCGTCTACGCGCCGGCACCGAGTCCGACGCGACCGGCGGAGGAGAATGCGCCACGGCGATGGTTCGGACGGGATCGGACGACTCCCGCGGAGCGTGCCGACCTGCCCCGGGGACGGTCCACGCGACCCACCGGGCCCGGGGACACCCCGGCCGCCCGCGCGCTGGGCTACTCCCAGCCGCAGGAGCCGGTGCAACATCGCCCGCTCGCCCCGCAGCCGGCCCATCAGCCGGTTGCTCAGCAGCCGGCCCAGTATCCGGTCGCCCAGCAGCCACGATCCATGCCGCGCGGGCCCGTCCAGGAGCCTGCGCAGCAGCCGCCCGTCCAGCCCGCGCCGACTCACGACCAGGGCCGCAAGCCGACGCGCACCGGCACGGTGTTCGTCGGGCTGGTGCTGCTCGCGGTCAGCTTCGCGGCCGCGCCCGTCCTGACCGCGGTGATCTTCGCCGGGTGGGCCGTCCTGGCCCGCACGGTCGACCGGGTCGCCTGGTCGATCACCAAGCGCCGTCATGCGCGCGGCCGCCGCCGCACCGATCCGCTGGTCGGCGCCGTGCAATCGCCGCTGCAGATGGTCATGGCCGCCCTGGTCACCGTGTTCGCCGTCCTGCTGCCCGGTCTCCTGGCCGTCTGCGGGTACTTCATCGTCTCGTTGTGGGCCCCGGCCAGCACCGGGACGATGACCGCCGCGCTGCCGATGGCGGCCGCGGGAGGCGTGCTCGGCGTGACGTCCTGGTGGGGCATCTTCGGCGGCGGTCTGCGCCGGGGTTCTCGAGCGGTGATCCGAGGCCTGACGCCGGGTGGGCTCGGCTCGGTCTTCGCCGTGTGCCTGCTGGGCGTCCTCGTCGCCACCGCGCTGGCTGCCCTCTGGCACGGCAACTGGGAGCCGAACTGGTACCCGCTGGCCCAGGATCCGCTGCAGCGGCTCGTCGGCGAGACCCCTCGCGATCTGCTGCCGTCGCTGACCGGTCGCTGAGAACCCCGCCGGGATTTCCAGGTACCTCCCAGACTTCGCCCCTAGAATCCGACGTGACTGTTCCCAATTCTGACGAAGGTAGTGAATGAGCCAGAACCAGAAGCAGCGTGCCGAGAGTGCCCGGCAACGTGCTGCGCAGATGCGCCAGGAGGCGGAGGCCCGCAGCCGGCGGACGCGGACGATCGTCATCGCTCTCACCGCGGTGATCGTGCTGGGACTGGTCGGCGCTGCCTTCGTCGTCATCCAGAGCGCCCGGGAGAAGGCCGCCGTCGCCGCTCAGGGGCCGGAGGGCCTGAGCGAGAACGGCGGGATGCTGACCGGGAAGGACACCGCGAAGGTCACCGTCACCGAGTACATCGACTTCATGTGCCCGGCCTGCCGTCAGTTCGAGCAGAACAACGCCGAGACGCTGAACCAGATGGCCGAGGAGGGCAAGATCAAGACCGAGATCGTGCCGATCGCGATCCTCGACGGTCAGTCGCAGGGCACCAAGTACTCCACTCGGGCCGCCTCGGCCGGCTACTGCGTGATGGAATCGGACAAGGACAAGTTCCAGGCCTT
>JBDIAG010000669.1:0-2911 GCA_039812305.1 Actinomycetales bacterium
TCGCCGACCGGATCGACGCCCACCTGCCGGAGGCGCCGGCCGGCGACTCCACGATCCACCACCTGCTGAGCCACTCCGCCGGCCTCGCCTCGGAGACGCCGCCGCCGTGGTGGGAACGCAGCCCGGGCACCCATCGGCCGGCATTGCCGGACGTGCTGCCCGATCCGCCCCGCCGCCACCCGGCCGGCCGGGTCTTCCACTACTCCAACCCCGGCTTCGGGGTGCTCGGTGAGCTGGTGGCCGCGAAGGAGGGCCGGCCGTGGTTCGACGTGCTCGCCGAGACGGTCCTCGTCCCGCTCGGGATGACCCGCACCTCCTATCTGCCGGTGGCTCCGCACGCCCGGGGCTGGGCGGTGCATCCGTGGGCGGACGTGCTGCTGCCGGAGCCGGCGCACGACCACGGGTTGCTGGCCGCGGCCGGTCAGCTGTGGTCCACGCCGTCCGACCTCTGCCGGTTCGGCGTGTTCCTGGCCGGCGACGGCGACGGCATCCTCGGTGCCGAGTCACTGCGGTCGATGCGGACCCCGGCCGTCGCGCCCGACCAGGTCTGGTCCGGCAGCTACGGGCTGGGCGTCCAGCAGATGCGCTACCCGGCCGCGCACGGCGGGGACCGACTCGTCTTCGGGCACACCGGCTCGATGCCGGGCTTCCTGGCGGGTCTGATGTCGTCCTCGGCGGACGGCCTGACGATCGCCCTGCAATCCAATGCCTGGGCCGGGCTGGCCACCGCGGCCCTGCACTCCGATCTGTTCTCGATCGTCGCCGAACTGGAGCCGACGATGCCCGAGCCGTGGCGTCCGGCCGAGCACGTCGATCCGGAGGCCTACGCCCTGGTCGGCCCCTGGTACTGGGGCGCCGTCGCGCTCAGCCTGTCGCTGCGGGCGAACGGCGAGCTGGAGCTGGGCGGGCTGGCCGGGCGCGCCCGCGAGACCAGATTCGTCCGGGACGACGAGGGCCGGTGGGTGGGTCGCCAGGGCTACTACTTCGGCGAGTACCTCACCCCGCGCCTGGACGGTACCGGCGCGATGTATCTGGATCTCGGATCGTTCGTCCTCACCCGTCAGCCGTACGCTCCCGCCGAGGTCGTCCCGGGTGGTCTCGACCTGGGCTCCTGGCAGATCTGACACCGGGGAAGTTCCGGATCTTTCCGGCGCTGCTTTCGCCACGAGCCGCCTGAGTCCATTAGGGTGCCGAACGTTCACACGAGGTGATGAGAAGGCGGCATGAGAACGGGCATCGGCTGGGCCTGTCGGGTGACGCCCGCTCGATCGACTACGAAGCGTGACGAGAAACGACCGGTCTTTGGCTACAGTGTGTGAGCATCGACACCGGGGGTCGCGTGCAGGAGGGCGAAGGCTCACATGACAATCAGCGCAACGAGCAGACATCACGGGCGCGACCGGTCGCGACCGCGGCGCGGCGCGCGCTGGGCGCGCCTGCTGGCGCCGCTGGGCCTGATCGGTCTGCTCGCGGGCGGGCTGATGGCGCCGGCGAGCGCGGACACCACCCCTCCGGCGGGCACCCCGGCGACGGTCGCCGCTCGTTCGCTGCCGGTCTGGCAGGTCGACGGCGTCGTCTGGGAGCAGGCGGTCGTCGGCAACATCGTCTACGCGGTGGGCTCGTTCGGCACCGCCCGCCCGCCGGGCGTCGACCCGGGCGGAGCCGGTCAGCGAGAGGCCAAGAACTTCTTCGCCTACGACATCCGCACCGGTGAGCCGGCCGGGATCTCGCACAACTTCAACGCCCAGGCACGCGACGTCGCGGTCTCGCCGGATGGCAAGAAGCTGTACGTGGTGGGCGACTTCACCCGGGTGGACGGCGGTCAGCCGCGTGCCCACCTGGCCGTCTTCGACGCGGTCACCGGCGCGCTGCTGCCGGATATCGGCGGTGCCGACGGCACGATCTTCGCGGTGTCGGCGAGCAGCACGAGCGTGTACATCGGCGGCAACTTCAAGGCGGCCAGCTTCGGGACGACCTCCCAGGCGCGGACCAACCTGGCCGCCCTCAAGGCCGACGGCACGGGTCTGACCAGCTGGGCGCCCACCCCGGACAACGTGGTGCGAGCGCTGCTGTTCGTCGGCGGCCGGGTGATCGTCGGCGGGATGTTCGGCAAGATCAACAACACCACCGTGAACGGGATGACGGCGCTGGACCCGAACACGGGCGCGGTCGGCACCTGGAAGATCAACTCGGTGATCAAGAACTGGGGCGCCACCGCGGCGGTGACGTCCTTCACCACCGACGGCACCTACGTCTACGGCGCCGGCTTCGACTACGGCAGCGGCAACTTCGAGGGGCCGTGGGCGGCGAGTGTGGCCGACGGCTCGATCCGCTGGCTGGACGACTGCCTGGGCGACACCTACGACATCAAGCCCGTCGGCGACGTCGTCTACACCGTCGGGCACGCGCACAACTGCTCGATGGTCGGGTCCTTCCCCGAGGTGAACAGCTGGCAGCGGGGGATGGCCCTGACGAAGGCGCCCGACGGCGTCAACAACGGTCCCAACCTCTACGGCGAGAACTACAAGGGCCAGCCGAAGGCCAAGGTTCTCAACTGGTGGCCGGTGATCGACATGGGCAGCTACACCGGCCAGGGGCAGGGCTCGTGGACGGTGGACGGCAACAGCCAGTACGTCGTGATCGGCGGCGAGTTCCCGACGGTCGACCACGTGAAGCAGCAGGGTCTGGCCCGGTTCTCGTCCACACCGACCGCGCCGCCGCGGCACCAGACCGCCCCGGTGCGCACGGTCAAGGATCCGACCGCGACCGTCAACGCCAACGGCTCGATCCGGATCGACTTCCAGATGGCGTGGGATCCGGACAACGAGACGCTGACCTACGAGGTCTACCGCGACTACCGGACCGCACGGCAGGCCCTGGTCGGCACGGTGAAGCAGGCGACCAACTTCTG
>JBDIAG010000670.1:0-2910 GCA_039812305.1 Actinomycetales bacterium
GCTCAACAGGTGGATCATCATCCGAATCGATCTTCATCGCGCCACCAGCGCCGCACTGTGGGAGCAGGGCACTCTCAACGGACTGGAGTGGGCGCAGACCATCCCGCTGGCGGTGTGCGTGGGTGCCTTCTCGCTCGCCCTGGTGTTCCTCGCCCCCACACTGGCCGTCCTGCAGTTGGGCGACGACGCCGCCGGAGCGCTCGGCGTCCACCCCGAGAAAGCGCGGCGAGCGCTCATTCTCATCGGTGTCGCGCTGGTCGCGATCGCGTCGGCGGCCGCCGGACCGATCATCTTCGTCTCCCTGGCCGCGCCGCAGATCGCCCGCCGGCTGACCGCGACACCCGGAGTGACCCTCGCCGCCTCCGCCGTGACCGGCGCCACGCTGCTGGCCGCCAGCGATCTCATCGGTCTGCGGCTGCTGTCCCCGGATCAGCTGCCGGTCGGTACCGTCACCATCTGCCTGGGCGGTGCCTACCTGGTGTATCTGCTCGTCCACGAATCCCGGAAGGGGCGCTGGTGACCATGACTCCCGACGGGGCACCGTCCCGGCTCGGCGCCCGGGATCTGCGGCTCGGCTACCACGGCCACACCATCATCTCCTCGCTCGACATCGACCTGATGGACGATGCGGTGACGGCCGTGGTGGGACCCAACGCCTGCGGCAAGTCGACGCTGCTGCGCGGCCTCGCCCGGCTTCTGCGCCCCGAAGGTGGGCAGGTGCTGCTCGACGGCCTGGACATCCATCGGCTGCCGACCAGGGACGTGGCCCGCCGGCTGGGCGTGCTGCCGCAATCCTCGGTCGCTCCGGACGGGATCTCGGTGGCCGATCTGGTCGCGCGCGGCCGCCATCCACACCAGGGCGTGCTGCGGCAATGGTCGGCCCAGGACGAACAGGCCGTTCTCGAGGCGATGCGGGCCACCGGTGTCGACGAGCTCTCCACCCGGTTGGTGGACGAGCTGTCCGGCGGCCAGCGGCAACGAGTCTGGATCGCGATGGTGCTCGCGCAGCAGACTCCGCTGATGCTGTTGGACGAGCCGACCACCTACCTCGACATCGCCCACCAGATCGACCTGCTCGACCTGTTCGTGGAGCTCAACCGCACCCGGGGACGCACCGTGGTGGCCGTCCTGCACGATCTCAATCACGCCTGTCGATTCGCCGATCTCATCGTGGCGATGCGGGACGGCGAGATCGTCGCCCAGGGCCATCCCGAGGACGTGATCACGGCCGAACTGGTCGAGTACGTCTATCAGCTGCCGTGCCAGGTGATCCCGGATCCGCAGACCGGAACGCCTCTGGTCGTCCCGCGTGCCTCCCGGCACCAGCCCCGCCGGCCGGCCGAGATCAAGCGTTCGACAGGTCTGCCACCGGCTGGCCGTTGACCGCATTGGCCAACTGCGGGGCCAGCACGTCGAGCGCGTACAGCAGCGCGTTGGGTCCGCTGTAGGACAGCGCCCCGCCCAGGTTGGACTCGAAGGTGGTGTAGAGGGTGCGTCCCTCCTGGACGACCTTCAGCCGGCTGAAGGCGGGGGATGCGGCCATCTGATCCGGGGTGGCTCCGACGACGAAGAGGACGTCCTCGTCCAGCGTCGACAGCTTCTCCTCACTGACGTCGCCGACGGTGCTCTGGCTCGTGAAACCGAGCGCGTCGAAGAGGGTGCGCCGGGGGTCGCCGGCCCCGATGAGGTAGTGCCCGCCGTTCTCCGGCCCGAAGTCCTCCACCAGCGTGGACTCGGCGAACTTCGGATTCGCCTGCTTGGCAGCCTCGATCTTGCCCTGCACCTCCTCGACCAGCGCCTCGGCCAGATCCCGCTTGCCCAGCGCCTCACCCGTGGTCAGCAGCTGCACGTTCCAGGGTGTCTCCTCGTCGGCGTAGTCGTCGGACTGGATGACGGTGGGAGCGATCTGGCTCAGCCGGTCGTAGGTCTTGCGGTCGATCGTCTCGTAGATCGCGAAGATGACGTCCGGCTTCGCCGCGGCGATCTGTTCGAAGTCGATCTCGTCGCCCTCCATGGCGGGCACGCCCTTCCCGCCGGTGGCCTCCTTCACCCAGGGAAAGTCGTTGTAGTTGTCGAACCAGGATCGCGTGGTGACGGGCACCACGCCGAGGGCGAGGACGAAGTCCTGGTCGTTCCAGCCGACGGTGACGACCCGAGAGGCGTCCGCGGGCACCTTCGTCTCGCCGAACTTGTGCTCGACCGCGTTGACGTCGGCGGAGTTCGACTCCGGTTCGGCGGATTGCGACCCTGCCGAGCCACAGGCGGTCAGAGCGACGAGAAGCAGGGCGATGAGGGCGGTGATCGCCCCGGCTCGGGCTCGGCGGCGGCCGGCGCGCGCGGTGGGCAGGGGCTTCATCGTCACTCCCTCGGAAGGCTTAGGAAAGGCAAACCATACCTTCGCGCGGCGACCGGCGTTCGACGGTGGAGTCGCTGGCACCGGGTGGGGGAGTGAGGTCGCTTCCGGGCGATTCTTGCACCTGAGAATCACTCTCATTATTGTCGCCACGTGACATTGGCCAAGACGGCGACGGCCGGGGACGACGCGGCGAGCCGTCAGGCCGCCCTACGGGCGATCGGAGCCACCCGTCGCCGTCAGAGATGGTGGCTGGCAGCGGGTGTCGTCGTGATGGTGATCGGTGTGGCCGTCTGCCTGGGCACCGGTCCGGTCTGGATCCCACCGGCACAGGTGCTCGACATCGTCCTCAACCATCTCCGCGGCGCGGCCCAGAACACCACTGCCGACCTGATCGTGTGGGACACCCGCGTGCCTCGCGTCGCGATGGCGCTGGTGGCCGGGGCGGTGCTCGCCCCGGCCGGTGTCGTCCTGCAGGCGCTCGTGCGCAATCCGCTCGCCGACCCCTACATCCTCGGGCTCAACGCCGGTGCCTCCACCGGAGCGGCCTTCGTGGT
>JBDIAG010000671.1:0-2895 GCA_039812305.1 Actinomycetales bacterium
CCGCGACCAGGACGGGATCGACGTCGGCCCGGCCCTCGACCAGGAGGAGCAGCTGATCGAACGGGTCGCCGTGATCGAGGGGTTGCGCGGTGCGTCCGACCTGGGCTGGGGTGACGACATCGGCCGGCCCCGGCTCCCGGTCGTCGCCTGGCCGGATATTCCTGTCACGGTGACCAGCGAAGTGCTGGCAAGCGTCCATGCGATCCTCGACGGAACCCCGGCGAACGGAGAACCGATGAGGCGGCAGCACCCAGACCGGCGGCCGGCGCCGTGACCAGCGGGCCGGTCGAGGGGGATCTGCAGCGGCCGGCCGCCGAGGTCGAGCGCGCGGCCGAGCTGGCGGCGCTGGCCGAGCTGGACGCGCGCACCGGCCGTCCGCGACCGCCGGGCTGGCAGCTCTCGGCCGCCTCGGTGGTCGACTTCGTGCTGGGGTCGCGTACGTCGGGCACGGTCAGCAAGTTCGTCGGCTCACGGGCGTTCGTCGAGCGCTGCGTTGTCGCGTTGGCGACCAATCGTGGACTCATGCTGATCGGTGAGCCGGGCACGGCCAAGTCCTACCTCTCCGAGCTGCTGGCCGCGGCGATCAGCGGCGACACCACCTTGACCATCCAGGGCAGCGCGTCGACCACCGAGGACGCGATCAAGTACTCGTGGAACTACGCGTTGCTCCTGGCCGAAGGCCCCGGCCCGAGATCCCTGGTACCCGCGCCGCTCTACCGGGGGATGACCACGGGCAAGGTGGTGCGGTTCGAGGAGATCACCCGCTGCCCGATCGAGGTGCAGGACAGTCTGCTGTCGGTGCTCTCGGACCGGGTGCTGCAGGTGCCCGAGCTCGACGACCGGCACCGCACGGTGCATGCCCGACGTGGCTTCAACGTCATCGCGACGGCGAACACCCGCGACCGTGGCGTCAACGAGATGTCGGCCGCGCTCAAGCGACGATTCAACTTCGAGACCGTGGGGCCGATCGCCGACCCGGCCACGGAACAGCAGCTGGTGCAACGTGAAACCGATCAGGCCCTGGCCCGCGCGCAGGTGCCGGTGCGGCTTCCGGTCGACGTGACCGCCGCACTCGTGCAGACCTTTCGCGAGCTACGCTCCGGCCAGGCCACCGGTGGCGGTGTCGAGCGGCTGTCGACCGCGATGTCGACCGCGGAGGCGGTCTCCGCGGGTGTCGCCGCCGGTCTCGCCGCCGCGTGGTTCGGGGACGGGCAGCCTCGCGGTGAGCACGTCGTCGCCGCCCTCGTCGGCACCGCGCTGAAGGACGACGACAACGACAAGTCCCGGCTGCGAGGATATTTCGAGCGGCAGGTGAAGGGCCGTCCCGGTGTGTGGGCGCAGATGTACGCACACCGCGGACTGCTCGACTGATCACTGGTCATGGTGACTTTGTGACTGGGGCTCCGCAGACTCCCGCCACCCACGGCCGGGTGGTGTGGTTCGGCGTGCGGCATCACAGTCCGACGGCGGCTCAGCTCGTCGAGGAGTTGATCCGCGACCACCGTCCGGCCGCGGTGCTGGTCGAGGGGCCGAGCGACTACACCCCGCAGATCTCCGAACTGGGTCTGGATCACGAGCCACCGGTGATGATCTACTCCTGGGCACCGGATCCGCGCTCGGCGGGGCAAGAGGCTCGTCGCGGGGCCTTCTACCCGCTGTGCCGCTACAGCCCGGAGTGGGTGGCGGTACGTACCGGGCTGCGGATCGGCGCCGAGGTGTCGTTCATCGACCTGCCGTGGCGGCGGATGGTGGCGATCGCCAGGGCGGAGAACCGCTTCCTCGAGACGGCCGGGCCGCGCGGATTCGCCCACGCACTGAGCGAGCGTCTCGAGGTGGACGACGTGGATGATCTGTGGGACGAACTGGTCGACTTGCATCCCCGGCTGGACCTGGACACCTATCTGACCCGGATCAATCTGCTCGGCGAGGGGTACCGGCTCACCAGCGAAAACCCGGCCGATCCCGAGAACGAGGCCCGCGAGCGATGGATGGCCGCCCACGTCCACGCTGCCGTGCGGCGGCACCCACGAGGATGGCTGCTGGTCGTGACCGGCGCTTTCCATACCGCCGGGCTCCGCCGGCTCCTGGACGAGAATGCCGTCGACGCCACGGATCTCGCCGACGACCCGCCGACCGCGGACGATCCGCGGTTCGGTGTCGCGCTGACTCCGACCTCGTACGCGGCGCTCGATGCGCTGGACGGCTACAACGCCGGTCAGCCGAATCCCGGCTTCTACGACGCGGTCTACTCCGACCGTGCGGCCGGCCGGAGCGACACCGCGGCGCGCGTCCTCGCCGAACTCGCCACGCAGTTGCGCGCCAGGAAGCAAGCGCTGGGCACCGCGGATCTCATCGCCGTCCTGACCACCGCCCGTGGCTTGGCGGCCCTGCGCGGTCATCCCGAGGTGTGGCGGACGGACCTCGCCGAGGCGGTCACGTCCGTGCTGGTCAAGGACGATTCGCCGGGCGAGCATCCGGTGGCCGGGGTGCTGCGCGAACTGTTGCGGGGCGAGGCGATCGGTCGTCTCGCGACCGGGACGCGACGTCCGCCGCTCGTGGTGGAGATCGTCCGGGCGCTACGGGCCGAGGGATTCGAGCCGACGACGACTCCCGTTCTGCGGGAACAGGATCTGACCACGGCGGACGGGCTGTGCCGCAGTCGTCTGCTGCACGCCTTGACTGTGCTGGAGATTCCGGCCGCCACGCTGGTGCGAGAGGCCCAGCCGTTGGGCAGGGGCGGCGACACGTCCCTGGTCGAGGGCTGGCGGGTGCACTGGTCGGAGCACTACGAGGCCTCGTTGGTGACCGCCGCCAGGTATGGCGCGACTCTCGCCGAGGCGGTCGCCACCCGGCTGCTCGCCGAAGCGGCCGAGATCACCGACGACGCCGCGGCCG
>JBDIAG010000672.1:0-2894 GCA_039812305.1 Actinomycetales bacterium
GGTCGGCGACCGCATCCACCTCTACGGCCCCAGCCTGTCGCGCACGTTCCCGAACGACGCGGATTGGCTGCTGGTCGCCGGCGACGACACCGCGGTCCCGGCCATCGCCCGCCTGCTCGACGACCTGCCCGAGGACGCGCGGGCGCAGGTGTTCGTCGAGGTCGCCGAGGACGCACACCGCCAGGAGCTGCGCGAACTGCCCGGCGTGGAGGTGACCTGGCTGGTCCGCGACGGTGCGGAGAGCGGTACGACCACCTTCCTCCAGGACGCGGTCGCAAACAGCGACTGGTGGGACGGCCGTCCGTTCGCGTGGATCGCCGGGGAGCGCACCGCGGTACGGGACCTGCGCCGCCACCTGGTCGAGGACCGCGGCGTCCCGAAGCAGGACATCGAGTTCACCGGGTACTGGCGTCGCGGGGAGGTCGTCGCGCTGGACGGCGACGGGGCCGTGCCCGATCCCGAGAAGTCGAAGACGCCGTTCGAGAGGCTCCACGATCTGACCGAGCTGATCCGGCCGGTCGCGATCCGCACCGCGGTCGAGCTGGGGGTGCCCGAGCTGATCTCCCGCGGCGTCACGAGCGTCGCGGACCTGGCCGTCGAGGCGGACGCCGACGAGCGTGCGCTGGGCAAGCTGCTGCGCTACCTGTGCACCGTCGACCTGCTGACCACGACTGAACCGGGCCACTACGACCTGACGGCCGTGGGCGAGGTGTTGACCGTCGAGTTCATGGCCGACTATCTGCATCCGGCGGGGGTGAGGGGCAGGGAGCTGCTCGGCATCTACGGGCTCACCGAGTCGATCCGCACCGGCCGCGCGTCCTATGCCTCGGTGACCGGGCAGACCTTCGCGCAGGTGCGGGCCGAGCAGGACTACGAGGACCGCTACCTGGACCGCCTGGCCGAGTTCCACTCCGCACTGGCCGTGTCGATCGCGAAGTCCGGACTGCTGACCGGAGTGCGGCATCTGGTGATCCACTCGGGGGGCGCGGCTGCGCAGGCGCGTGAGTTCGTCGCCGCCCACGACGAACTGCGCGTGACGATCTGCGCGCTGCCCGCCCAAGCCGACTGGCTGCGCCGCGACCTGCCCGACACCATCGACGACGAGCAGCAGCGCGCTCGAGTCGGCGTGGTCGAGCAATCGGTCTTCGAGCCCAGCCCGGCAGCGGACGCCGTGTTCATCGGCCGGGCATTCGCGTCGTTGCCCGATGCTGACGCTGCGCACGCTCTGCGCCGAGCATCCCAGAATCTCCGTCCCGGTGGCCGGGTGCTGCTGATCGAGGAGACGTTCGACCTCGACGACCTCGACGAGCACGACGGTGAGGAAGATCTGATCGCGTTGACCGTGCACGGCTCCGGCCTGCGCACCGCCGCCGAACTCGATGCCGTGATCGCCCGAGCCGGACTCGTGCGCACCGCGGTCCGCACGGTCGGCTGGGGCACGACCGTCCACGACCTCATCCCTGCCGCCACCTCGTGATGTTCCATCCGCCGACGAACAGAGAGAAGAACATGACCATGACACCCCTGCGACGACGCGGCGCGACACTGGCCGCCGCCGTGCTGTGTGCCGCGCTCCTCCTTTCCGCCTGCGGCAGCGGCGGTGATGCCTCCAGCGACTCGGCCGGGGACACGCGCACCGTCACGGCCGACAACGGCAGTGTCGAGGTCCCCGCCGACCCGCAGCGGGTCGTCACGATCGGCAACACGACGCTCCCGTTCATCGATATGGGTGGCGAACCGGTCGGGGTCACCGAGGTGAGCGACTCCGAGCTCGGCCTCATACCGGCGGAGCAGAAGGCTACCTTCGAAGCGGCCACGAACCTCGGCTCCAGCGGTGACCAGGTCGACATGGAGAAGCTCGCCAGCCTGAAGCCGGACCTCATCCTCGCCCAGATGCCCGACAGCGAGTTCACGCAGATCGAGAAGCAATTGAATTCCATCGCCCCGACGGTCTTCTGGGGGCTCGACGTCGAGTGGAAGGCCCTCGCCGACGGCCTCGGCGGGGCCGGCAACGTGGGGGATCAGCTCAGCAAACAGAAGGCGGAGTTCGAGGAGAAGATCGCCAAGATGAAGCAGGAATACCCGGACATCATCGCGAACACCAAGTTCGTCAATGTCGACCGCTGGGCTAGTTCAGACCCCGGGACGTTCTCCATCGCGGACTTCGGTTGCGTCGAGATCGCCCAAGGAGACCTCGGCATGGACTTCCCCAAGGCGGCCGCGGGCGAAGACCCCTTGGGCTGGACCTCCCTGCCGTTCGAGCAGATCGCGGAGTTGTCCAAGTACGACGTGATCACCTACCCGGTGGACGCCGAGGGCCATGCGACCGAGACCTTCGCGCCGGTGGTCGAGACCAACACCTGGAAGGCGCTTCCCAACGTCAAGTCCGGTCGCGCGCTCGGACTGTTCTGCCCCGGCAACAACTCCTACGGGCCCGTCCTGCAGTACCTTGACTCGCTGGACAGCGCACTGGCGACCCTGCCCGCCAAGGAGTGACCGCTCTCGATCTGCGACACGACGGTCCGGGCACGGTGACGGTGCCCGGTCCGCGTCGTCGCGTGCTCGGACTGGTGCTCGCGCTCGTCGTGCTGCTGGTCCTGTTGGTCCTGAGCGTGATGATCGGGTCGACGGCGATCGCGCCATCGGTGGTGTGGGATGCGCTCGTCCATCCGTCGGACACCATCGACCAGTTCGCAATCCGCGACTACCGGTTGCCACGCACGATCGTCGGGATGGTCGTCGGCATGGCGCTCGGGATATCGGGTGCGTTGATCCAGGCACTCACTCGCAATCCGCTGGCCGATCCGGGCATCCTCGGCGTGAATGCGGGCGCGTCGTTCGCGGTGACGGTCGCCGTGGGCTGGCTCGGCGTCCGCGACATTCAGGGCTATATG
>JBDIAG010000673.1:0-2890 GCA_039812305.1 Actinomycetales bacterium
ACGCCTGGGGCGGCGACATCATCGCCGCCGCGTGCACCCACATCGGCGCCACCGTGCAGCCCCGGCTGAACGAGGGCGTCTGGATCGCCCAGCCCTACATCGACGGCCACTACGACCCCGCCGGCGGGATCACCATCGAGGACGGCCACATCCGCCTGCCCCAAGGCCCCGGCCTGGGCATCGTCCCCGACGAGACCATCTTCGGCACCCCGGTCGGCGACTTCTGGTAGGCCCCCCGACGCGCCATCCGAGCCGTCAGTCGACGACCAGCCTGGCGATCATCGCACGTCGGCTGTTCACTCCGAGCTTGGCCATGGCCGATTTGACATGATCCTGAACAGTGTGTGGCGAGAGATATAGCGCAGTGGCAATCTCGCTGGTCGAGTGTCCTTGGAGCACAAGGTGAGTGACTTCGATCTCGCGAGGGCTGAATCGATGCGCTGCCAGGGTCGCCTGGAGCAACTCGGCCCGAGGAGTGTCGTCCATGGTGACGATCACGTTTGACGGGGCCGACCCCGTCGACGAGGTCAAAGTTGTCGCCCGCATCGTCAGCCAGCTACCGGCTCCGATCGGAGCATGGGCGAGCACGTGGGTCGCCGCGTTTCTTCGAGCGACTGCCGCGATCGAGAGCACACTGGTGGGCAGGGACGTCGCACCGCGTTCGTCGATTCCGGCGAGGAGACGCCGGGCACCATGTGTCATGTCAACCGCATGACCGTGGTCGTCGAGAACGACCACCGCCTAGGTGGCGGTGACTGCCCCGGAGGGGAGTCAGTGTTGCCACAGCTCCACCGGTGCGTTCCCGCAGGGCAGATCCACACACCGGTGGCCCCGGCGGATGGGGCCAATCTCAGAAATTGGCCCCATCCGCATGCCCTGACCCGGCCAGCTCTGGGTGCCGGCCCTCGCGTGAGCGGCCTTCGGCAGCCTTGACGGGCGGCCATTCAGCCACTCATGTGCTGAGCATCCACTTATGCGCTCAGCAGCCGGCGATCCCTGGCTGGTCGGCCCATAGCTGGTTGTCGGGTGAATAGCCGGCTGGACGACGAGCCGGTCCGGGTGGAATCGGCTGGGCGGGACGGGCTACGAGGGCGGACGAAACGGACTGGGCGGTTAGAACGGAAGAACATATCGGCCGCGCCGGCGGCTGGACGGGCGAGCCGGCCGCCGGCGGGATGGCCGAGTCCGATCGTGAGGCTGGCCGGACAGACTCAGTACTGCATCGCGATCTTGCCGCTCTCGCGCTGACCGTCGACGAGCCGGGGGAGGCCGAGGGGGTTCGTCTCCTGGAGGGCTTCGGGGAGGGCCGCGTCCGGGAAGCCCTGGTAGGCGACCGGGCGTAGGAAGCGGGTGATCGCGGCGGTGCCGACCGAGGTGCTGCCGACGTTGGTGGTGGCGGGGTACGGGCCACCGTGCTGCTGGGCGTGGGTCACCGACACTCCGGTGGGCCAGCCGTTGAAGAGGACGCGCCCGGCCACCTGCGCCAGGACGTCCGCGAGCTCGCCGATCTCGCAGTCGGGCTGGGCCTGGATCGTGGCGGTGAGCTGGCCCTCGAACGTGCGGGCCAAGGCGACCAGCTGCGCCGGGTCGCTGTACTCCACGACCAGCGCGGTGGGGCCGAAGCACTCGGCCTCCAGCCCGGCGGGGTCGGCGAGGACCGCGTCCGCGGTGGTGAGCAGCAGCGTCGGGCTCGGCGGGTCGGTGCGGCCCGCGTCGTCCGCACTGAGGACCGTCACCGCCGAGTGCGAGCTCAGCGCGTCCAGCGACTCGACGTAACCGGACTGGATCCGCGGGTTGAGCAACGGCTGCGCGCCCGGCAGGGTGGCCGATCGCAGGGCGTCGACGATGCCCGAACCGGCCGGGACGATGAATGTGCCCGGCTTGGTGCAGAACTGGCCGGCACCCATTGTGAACGAGGCGACGAAGCCGTCGGCGATCTCCTGGCCGCGGGCCTCGGCGGCCGCCGGCGTCACGAAGACCGGGTTGTTGGAGCCGAGTTCGCCGTAGAACGGGATCGGCACCGGCCGCGAGCTGGCGATGTCGAAGAGCGCCCGTCCACCGTGGATCGACCCCGTGAAGCCGCCGGCTTTGATGCCGGGGTGGGCGATGAGGGCCCGTCCGTCCGCCGTGGCGTAGACGATGCCGAACACGCCGGCGGGCAGGCCGGCCTTCTCGATCGCCCCGGAGACGACGCCGGCGGTCAGCTCCGACAGCTTCGGGTGCCCGGAGTGCGCCTTGACGATGACCGGGTTGCCGCCGGCCAGGGCCGAGGCGGTGTCGCCGCCGGCGACCGAGAACGCGAACGGGAAATTGCTCGCGGAGTACACCGCCACCGGGCCCAGCGGCACCAGCATGCGGCGCAGGTCGGGCCGGGGGGCACCCATCGGCCAGTCGGCGTCGGCGTGGTCGATCCGCGCGTCCAGGTATCCGCCCTCGCGCAACACCTCGCCGAACAGCCGGAGCTGGAAGGTGGTCCGCTTGAGCTCACCGCGCAGCCGTCCCTCGGGCAGGTGGGTCTCCTCGATGGCGACCGGGACGAGCTCGTCGGCCGCCGCGTCGAGCGCGTCGGCGATCGTGTCCAGAACGGTCGCCCGCTCGGCCGGGCGCAGTCCGCTCAGCGCCGGGAAGGCCTCGGTCGCGGCGTCCACCAGGGCGGCGACCTGATCGGTGGGGGTAGTCATGGGTTCTTCTCCTGTCTCATTTACTCAGATGTGTCGATCGTGCTCACGACGCCCAGGGAAACCGGCGTGGAGAGTGGACGTTTCTGGCTGGCCTGGAGGGCGTCGGCGTCCGGAGTCATCGGATCGGCCGAATGCAGACAGTTCACCGCGAAACCGCATTCGCGGCCCTGGCACCAGCCCATGCCGGCCCGCGTGAACGACTTGCTGCT
>JBDIAG010000674.1:0-2881 GCA_039812305.1 Actinomycetales bacterium
TCTGGGTACCCAACGTTGCCATTCGCGAGGCGAACGCCAACCCGCAGCCGGACCGTGCCCCCCGCAGCCGGCCTGTACCCCGCAAAACGGACTGTGCCCCCGCAAACGGACCGTACCCGCAGCCGGACCCGGGCCGCTGATACCTCCGCGGCCGGGGACCCACAGGGTGGGCATTCAGTGAGCAGTCGGGCATCCGGGTAGAGGTCAAGCATCCGCCTGGAAGCCGAACAGCCACGCATCGCCGGATGCCCGGCCATCAACTGGATGCCCAGCCCTTAACCGGATGCCAGCCCCTCATCCGAAGGCTACTAGGGATTGAGAGACAGGCCCTAGCATCAGAATATGGCTCAAAACGCCCGCGCCCTCAATGTAGGAGACAGGCCCTAATGCCCCACGGTGATCATGCCCGCTCACCCCGCGCCCGGCGCGGGCCGGAGAGCAGCAGCACGACGATGCCGATCGTGATCAGCACGCTGGTTCCGGCGACCACCACCAGAGGGCCCGGCACATCCGGGACGAAGAATGCCGGCAGGGCGGTCAAGGCGTTGAGGATGAGCATGCCGGCCAGGATCCGGATCCAGAGCCGCCGTCCGGTCCACAGGGCCAGACCGCAGGCGACCAGGGCGACGACGGAAAGCGCGGCGTCGAGGAGCAGCACCTCGTCCGGCGGGCCGACCTCGCCCTCCGGGGTCCGGGGCAGCAACGGCAGAATGCCGGCCAGGGCGTAGAGACCGCCCAGCCACAGGCCCACCCGCTGGCGTCGGGTCAGGTTCCGGCGGCCCTCCGCCGCGGAGTTCGACAGTTGCACTGAATCAGTCATGACAACACTCCTCACGTTGCCCGGCGGACCTTCCGTCCGCGGTGATCCGAGCGTGCTCGTCCGCCGGTTCCCGCGATCAGGGGCGAACCACCTCATTCTCTTCCCGGGCGTCCCCTCCGGGCGGAGGGAATCCTCGGGCGCCGGGCTGTCGACCGGGAATGACTTCCCGGGTCCATCGGGGCCGTTCGGGCCGATGATGGTGAGGTGAATCCGGCACCCGTGCTGCGCGTCGTGATCGCCGACGATCATCCGGTGGTCCGGCGCGGCCTGCGGGCGCTGCTGAGCACCCTCGACGGTGTCGAGGTGGTCGGCGAGGCGGCGGACGGCGAGGCCGCCGTCCGCGAGGTGCAGCTGACCCGGCCCGACGTGGTGCTGATGGACGTGCGGATGTCCGGCGTCGACGGCGTCGAGGCGACGCGCCGGATCAGGTCGGCCGTACCGGAGAGCGCGGTGCTGATGCTGACCATGTACGACGACGACGCCACCGTCCTCACCGCGATGCGGGCCGGGGCCCGGGGCTACCTGCTCAAGGAGGCGGAGCAGGAGGACATCCTGTCCGCGATCCGGGCGGTCGCCTCCGGTCAGGCGGTGTTCGGGCCCTCGATCGCGGCCCGGATGCTCACCCTCTTCGCGGATCCGACGTCGGTGGTGTCGGTCGCGTCCACGCCCGCGGCGCGGGCCGCGGGTACGACCGCCTCCGCGCCGGGCGAGTCGCTCCAGCTGACGGCCCGGGAGGAGGAGATCCTCCATCTCCTCGCCGCCGGTCAGCGCACCGCCCAGATCGCCGAGGCGTTGTTCCTCTCCCCGAAGACGGTCAGCAATCACCTCACCAACATCTTCGCGAAGCTGCAGGTCACCGATCGGGTGTCGGCGGTGGTCCGCGCTCGCGAACACGGTTTCGGCGGCTCTGCGGGCGGGCCATGACCGCGGCGGAGATCTCGATCTTCCTGCTCGCGGCGTTGTGCACCACGGGCAGCGGGATCGTGCTGGTGCTGGGCCGGCGGGCCGTCCCGTGCGGGATCCTGCTCGTCCTGACGGGATTCGGGTTCGCCGGGGCCGCGCTGGGACCCGACCGGTTGGGCGACCCCGGTTCCCGGCTGATGCTCTGTGCCGGAATGATTTTCGGCCCGCTTGCGGTGGTCGTCTATCCGAAGCCCCGGTACGGCCCGGTCGAGATCGCGACGGCCGGGCTGCTGATCTGCCTCGGTGGAGCGGGCGTCGCCCTGCTCGTCTCGCCGGGATGGGCCACGAGCTGTCTCATCCTCCTCCTGATCGGCGCCCTCTGGTGGCGGATCGAGCGCAGCACGGGAGTCGAGCGGACCCTCGTCACCTGGGCGGCACTGGCTCTGGGCACGCTCGCCCTGCTCGGGCTGTCCGGCGCCTTCGCCGGGGACGGCAGGGCCGCCGTCGTGGTCGCCGGGCTGGTCAGCTGCCTGGCCGGGCCCGCGCTGGCGATCGGAGTGGTACGCACCGACGTCGTCGACGTACGGTCGCTGGTCGCCCCAGTGGTGGTGACCACCGTGACCGCGACCACGTACGTGGCCGCCATGGCCACCGTGCTGGAACTGTTCCAGCTGGCCGGGATGGAGCTCTCGGTCGGCGGAGTGGGCGGCGTCGGATTCGCGCTCGCGTTCGGCATCCCACCGCTGCGCGGTGTCCTGCGCGGGGTGATCGACGACATGCTGTTCGGCCGCCGGCCACGTGCGTGGGCGGCGGCCACCCAGGCGACCGGGGCGATCCGGGACGACCCGGAGGCGGCGGTCGCGGCCGTCTGCGATGCCCTCGTCCTGCCCTATGCCGCACTGATCGTCGACGGACGGGTCCTCGCGGAGACGGGCACTCCGGTCGCCCACACTGCGACCTGGCCGTTGCCGAGCGTCAGCACGACGGCGCCGACGACCGGCGGGCCGTCCCCCGAGACCCATCTCCGGCTCGGACTGCGCCCGGGCGACCTACGGCTGGGTCGCGAGGACGAGGACGTGCTGCGGGTGGTCGCCCCGCTGCTGGCACAGACCCTGCGCGCCGCGGCGCTGGCCGCCGATCTGCGCCAGGCGCGCGGCC
>JBDIAG010000675.1:0-2881 GCA_039812305.1 Actinomycetales bacterium
CGCGAGCTGGTAGTCGTGCTCGAGAGTCCCCTTCCGACGCGTGACGATCACCCCGCCGATCTGCAGCGTCGGGTTCGCGAGGTCGACCGCGTACTGCTTGATGAAGTCCGAGATGCGGATGGCACCCTCCACGCCGTCGTAGGCGGGGTCCGTGGGCACGAGGACGAAGTCCGATGCCGCGAACGCCATCTGCACGAGGTGCCCGAGATCGGGCCGCGTGTCGATGAGCACGTAGTCGTACTCGTCGACCCAGCCCTCGAGGCTCTTCTTCAGGCGTCGGCCGGCGCCGATGGTGCCCGACTCGGCCTCACGGTTTAGCAGGTCGAATCGTGCGGGAATGACGCTGATGAGCTTCGCCTCCTCAGTCGGCTGGCCGTTCCCGTCGACCCAGCCGGAGCTGATGACCGCCTGCTCCCCCACACCCTCCGCGTTGGCTTTGATGACCTCGTAAGTCGTCAGGATCGGGTTCGCGGGATCCCATTCGATGCCGAGCCGCCTGGTGGCGTTCGCCTGCGGGTCCATGTCGATGACCAGGACCTTCTTGCCGCGACGAGCGAGGGCCGCGGCGCACTGCACGGTGAACGAGCTCTTGCCGACGCCACCCTTGTTGTTCGCGACGGTCAGGACGGTGACCATGGGGTTCCTCTCGGGATCGTGGTGAGACGGCGTGCCGTCAGAAACACTTGGGTTTATTGGCTTTCTTGGCTTCCTTGCCTTGCAAGAGTTTCATGCCTTTCGAGCCTTGTCGGTCTCATTCATAGCCCGGGATGGGCGGATCCTGCGAGACCGACACCCCGTGTGCGTCCGATCGTAACCGGGAAGTAACCATAGGCTTTCTTGGCTTCCTTGGGTTTCATCCCTTTCTTGGGTTGGAAGACTACCAAGGGTTGCAACGCTTTCATGACCGTCGATTGGGCCAGCGAGAGGTGAAGCGGGAACTCGCGCGTTCCGCGGACAACGACGTCTGCGCCAGGATCTGATGTGGAGCCGTAATCGCCGCTACCGGTAACACAAGGCTTTCTTGGGTTTCTTCCCTTTCATGGCCAGACATCTGCCTCGTGCGAGAGCGTCATGCAGCTGCTGCGATCGCAGGGGAGCGCGACGGGAGAGGCAGCCTGGCGCCCGTCGCGAGCCTCCAGGGCGCCGCCGGCTTGGGGTTGCCGAGTCACTCGGGATCCTATCTGCGCCCATCAGCTGGCACCTGCGTTCGCCAGACCCGACGGCGTCGACGAGCGGCACGATCCGCGAGACTTCCGCGTGATTCCGGGTCAGAACGGCCGATTCGAGGAAACTCCCGCGCCGCTTCAACCCATGCTCACTAGGTCACGATTTTGCTCTTTATCAAGAATGGGCGGCGTTGCGCTGCGCTCAGCACGTTTCAGAGACGGAGGATGGGCAGGACCGCCCGAAGAGAGCGGGGGAGCGACGCGGGGAGACCGGGATGGCCACGGACGAGCACGACGACGAGCACCAGGCGCTCACGCCGCTCATTGTGAGCGGGGACAGCGTCGCGGACGTTCTGACGCCGAGGCGCCACAACCGACAGAGCGTGAAGGTCACCGACCCTCCGAAGAACGCGACCGCTCTCGACCTCAACGACTACGTCAAGGCTGGCGGCGGCGGTGATCTCAGCATGCGGGCCCGAGGCGTCACCGCCGAGTCGTCCATCTCAGAGGCGGAGCTCGAGGCGATCCGCGTCTTCCAGGACGCCGCGGTGGCGGAGAACACCAAGCGCAGCTACACGACCGACTGGGAGGTCTTCAGCGAGTGGTGTCAGCGACGTAGCGAGCCGATCCTGCCGGCGAACCCGCTCACCGTCGCGGCGTATCTGACCTGGATGGCGAACATCCTCGACGAGGACGGCCTGCCGTTCTATGCCCCGGGGACCATCTCCAGGCGGCTCTCGTCGATCAACAAGGCTCACCAGACGCACGGTCTGGCCAAGCCCGGCGACCATCCCGACGTCGCGGCGGTCATCGCGGGCATCCGGCGCAAGCGCGCGCGTCCTGCCGCGCGGAAGTCACCGTTGCTGCTGGATCAGCTGCGGTGGACGGTCGAGGCCATAGACCAGACCTCCTGGCCCGCTGGGGTGATCGGCCAGCGCGATGCAGCCATCCTCGTCATGGGCATGGTCGGCGCGTTCCGGAGGTCGGAGAGCGCGGCGCTGCGCGTGATCGACGTGCGTCGGCATCCTGACGATGGACTGCACGTCAGCCTCGTCAGGTCGAAGACCGATCAGGAAGCGCGCGGTTTCACGAAGGCCCTTCCGTTCGGGAAGAACCCCACCACGTGCCCGCCGTGCGCCTTCGCCCGCTGGATCCGGATCCTCGCGGCCGCCGCCGACGATCGCGCCGCGCTCATGCGGGTTGTCCGTGAGACGAGGCCGGAGGCGCACGTCTGCAGGGAGCCCCTGCCGGAGCTGCAGGCGATCAACCCGCTCTCGCCGTTGTTCCGACCGGTCACCAAGCACGGCACGATCACCGATCGGCACGTCACGGGGCAGACGGTGAACGACCTGCTTCGACGCCGCGTCGCGGCGATCGAGCTGGACTCGGCCGAGTACGGCGGTCATTCGCTTCGTGCAGGGTTCATCACCCAGGCGTTCCGCGACGGAGCCACGCATCACGAGGTGATGCGGCAGTCGGGACACCGCGACTACCGCAGTGTCGATGTCTACTCGCGTGAGCGAGACCCCCTGAAGCACAACGCCGTCGGGAAGATGGACCTGTGACGGCGCCCACGGCTGAGGAGCGCCGAGATTGGCAGCTGTTCGACGACTGGTGCCGGTCCCACGACGTCGACCCCTCCGCGGCGACGATCGCGCTCGTCGACGCCTACCTCCGTGAGCTGCCGGTCGCGCCTTCCACCGCGCGACGACGTC
>JBDIAG010000676.1:0-2849 GCA_039812305.1 Actinomycetales bacterium
ACCGTTCTCGGCGCCATCCTCGAGCGCTCCGGTGGGGCCGACACCCTGACCACGGCCCTGATGAAGGTCTTCGGCGAGAAGCGGGCGCCGGTGGCGATGGGGCTGCTCGGCCTGATCGTCGGCATCCCGGTGTTCTTCGACATCGGCATCTTCGTGCTGGCGCCGCTGATCTACGTGACGGCCAAGCGCGGCGGCAAGTCGTTGGTGCTGTACGCACTGCCGGTGCTCGCCGGCCTGTCGATGACGCACGCCTTCCTGCCCCCGCACCCGGGCCCGGTCGCCCTGGCCGGCCTGCTCGGGGTCGACCTCGGCTACCTGATCCTCATCGGTCTGACCTGCGGCATTCCCGGCTTCGTCGCCGCCGGCATCGTGTGGGGTTCGTGGATCGGCAAGCGGGTCATCGTCGACGTGCCCGACGAGTTCGTCCCCGGCGAACTGGAGCACGACGAGGAGGCACACGGCGGTGGCGGCACCGCGGTGAAGGCCGAGCCGGTCGCTCCGTCCACACCGAAGCTCGGCCTGGTCGCCTTCGTCATCGCCGCGCCGCTGGTGCTGATCCTCGGCGCGACCTTCGGCAGCATGCTGCTGCCGGAGGACAGCACGGCACTGTCGCTGCTCACCTTCTTCGGCAACCCGGCGGTGGCCCTGACGATCGCGGTGCTCCTGGCCTCCTACCTGCTCGGCATCCGCCGGGGCATGTCGACCTCGACGCTGAGCACGCTCACCGGTGAGTCACTGCGTCCGGTCGGGATGATCCTGCTGGTCGTCGGTGCGGGCGCGTTCTTCGGCAAGGTCATCTCCGCCACCGGCATCGGCGCCGCGCTCGCCGACACCCTGTCCGCCTGGGGCCTGCCGGTCATCGCCCTCGCCTACGTGATCAGCGTCGGCCTCCGGATCGCCCAGGGGTCGGCGACCGTCGCCATCGTCACCACCGGTGGCATCGTCGGCCCGCTGGTGACCGGCGGACACTACGACCAGATCCACCTGGCCCTGATCGCGATGGCGATCGCCGCCGGATCGATCATCGCCAGCCACGTCAACGACGGCGGCTTCTGGATCATCGCCAAATACTTCAACATGACCGTGAAGCAGACCCTGCAGACCTGGACGGTCCTGGAGACCATCCTGTCGGTGGTCAGCTTCGCGGTGGCGGCGATTCTCTTCGCCGTCTTCTAGAACCTCGCGGGCTGCACGACGATCGCGCCACCTCGACCCGCAGATCCGGGCGGGGTGGCGCGATCGTTCGTCGACTGGGCGGTGACTCAGCCCTCGGAGAGGTCGGCGTAGACCAGGCGCTCGGCCTCGATCGCCGTGCGCAGCGCGTCGACCAGCTCCGGGCGCACCGGGCCGTCCACGCTCAGCACGCTGACCGCCTTGCCGCCCGCCTCGGCCCGGCCGACGACCATCGCCGCGATGTTCACGCCGGACTGCCCGAGGATGCCGCCGAACACGCCGATCACCCCCGGCCGGTCGGTGTACCGCATCACCAGCAGGTGGTCGTCGAAGACGACCTCGAGCGCGTTGTCGTCCACACCGATCAGCTTCATCGTCTGCTGCGGGCCGGTGAGGGTGCCCTCCACCGAGACGACCGAGCCGTCGTCCAGCGCCGCCTCGAGCTTGATCGAGTTGCGGAACCGGGCGTTCTCCGCCGACGTCAGCAGCCGGGTCTCGATCCCCCGCGCCGTCGCCAGGTGTGGCGCGTTGACGTAGGTCACCGGGTCGGCCACCTGGTCGACCAGCACCCCCTTGAGAGCGGCCAGCCGCAGCACCGACACGTCATGCTCGATGATCTCGCCGCAGGCGTGCACGTCGAGGCGGGTGATCGCGGCCGTGCACAACGCGGTCAGCAGCCGGCCGAGCTTCTCCGTCAGCGGCAGACCGGGACGGACCAGCTCGTGGATGGCCCCACCGTCGACGTTGACCGCGTCCGGCACGAGATCCCCGGCCAGCGCCAGCCGGACGGACTTGGCGACCGCCACCCCGGCCTGTTCCTGGGCCTCGTTCGTCGAGGCGCCCAGGTGCGGGGTGACCACGACCTGCTCGAACCCGAAGAGCGGCGAATCCGTGCACGGCTCGGTCTCGAAGACGTCCAGCCCGGCGGCGGCCACCCGGCCGTCGGCGAGAGCCTCGGCGAGCGCGTGCTCGTCCACGATGCCGCCGCGCGAGGCGTTGACGACGATCGCGCCCGGCTTGATCACCGAGAGCATCTTGGAGCCGATCAGCCCGATCGTCTCGGGCGTCTTCGGCAGGTGGACGGTCACCACGTCGGCGGCGGCCAGCACCTCCTCGAGATCGCCGAGCTGCACTCCCAGCTGGGCGGCCCGGGCGGCCGGCACGTACGGGTCGTAGGCCAGCACGGTCATGTCGAAGGCGGCCAGTCGCTCGGCGACCAGCACCCCGATCCGGCCCAGCCCGATCACCGCGACCGTCTTGCCCGCGAGCTCCATCCCGGTGAACCGGTTGCGCTCCCACTTGCCGGACTTCAGCGAGGCGTTGGCCGCGGCGACCTTGCGGGCCGCCGCCAGCACCAGCGCGCACGCCAGCTCGGCGGCGGAGCGGATGTTGGAGGTGGGGGCGTTGACCACCATGACGCCGGCCGCGGTCGCGGCGGGCACGTCCACGTTGTCCAGGCCGACACCCGCGCGGGCGACCACGTGCAGCTTGGGGGCCGCCTTGAACACCTCGGCGTCGACCTTGGTGGCCGACCGGACGAGCAGGGCGGCCGCGTCGGACACGGCCTCGAGCAGGGCGGGACGGTCCGTCCCGTCCACCTGCCGGACGTGTACGCCGGGCCCGAGGGCGGCGACGGTGGCGGGCGAGAGCTGCTCGGCGATGACGATGACCGGTTG
>JBDIAG010000677.1:0-2836 GCA_039812305.1 Actinomycetales bacterium
GGTGTGGCCGGCCGGCCGCCGGCTTCCGCCCGAACGCGAGCTCGCCGAGATGCTCGGCGTCAGCCGGGTCGCCGTGCGCGAGGCGATCCGGGTGCTGCGCGAGGGCGGACTGCTGGTGACCAGACCCGGTCGCGGCGGGGGAACCTATGTCGCCGCGTCCGTCCCGAGGTTCACCGGCGATGCGCCGTCGGGTGCCGAGGATCTCGCCGACGTCGTGCAGCTGCGCCGGATCCTCGAACCGGCGACCGCCGAGATCGCCGCGCAGCAATCGCTGTCGGCGGCCGACCGGGCCACTCTCCGCAGATGTCTGGACGAGAGCCTGCACGGTGGGACCGGACACCGGCAGGCCGATTCCCGGCTGCATCTGGCGATCGCCGCCGCGAGTGGCAACGAGCTCCTGGCCACCGCCATCGCGGATCTGCAGTTGAAGGTGGACCGGTTGCTCGCGCAGATTCCCGTCGTGGAGGCGGCTCTCGCCCGCTCGGACGCCCAGCATCGCGCGATCATCGCGGCGATTCTCGCCGGTCGTTCCGAACAGGCGCGGCAGATCATGCAGGACCACGTCGATGCGACCGCGGCGCTGCTGCGCGGCTTCCTCGGGCGGCTGCCCAAGGAACTCGATCTCCGCGACGCCGAGGAGCCGGCCATGACCCGTCAGCCGGTCCGGGACTGAGGGGATACCAGCGATCAGGGATCGTCAGTCGAGGAGCACTGGGCCCCACTAGACTCTCGCAATGAGCGAGAACCGGCTGACCGCACTGCTGGCGGGACGTCCCGCCCTCTTCGACGGGGGTTACGGATGGCTGCTGCAGGAGCGTGGCCTGCCACCCGGCGAGGTGGCGGAGCTGTGGAATGTCGAGAATCCCGACGCCGTCGAGGGGCTCCACGAGGAATACGCCGCGGCCGGCGCCCGGATCATCACCACCAACACCTTCGGCGGCACCCGTCCCCGGCTGGAGATGAGCGGGCTGGCCGAGCGTTGCGTGGAGATCAACCGCGCCGGCGCGCAACTGGCCCGCAAGGCTGCCGACCGGCACGGTGCGCTCGTGGCCGGTGATCTAGGGCCCACCGGCGAGCTGCTCGAGCCGGTCGGGACGCTGTCCGCCGACGACGCGATGGGCTACTTCGCCGAGCAGTTGCGCGGCCTCGTCGAGGGCGGGGTCGACCTGGTGCTGATCGAGACGATGAGCGACCTGGCCGAGGTTCAGGCCGCGATCGCCGCGGCGCGGATGGTCGCTCCCGAGCTTCCGATCGTCGCCACACTGAGCTTCGACACGAATCTGCGGACGATGATGGGCGTCGCCCCGGCGGACGCCGTCCGTGCCCTGGCGGAGGCCGGAGTCGAGGCGGTCGGCGCCAATTGCGGCCGCGGCCCCGACGAGATGAGCCAGATCGCCGCCCAGCTCGTCCAGGCCCGCGCCGACCACGACCACCTGCTCGTGGTCGCGCAGTCGAACGCGGGGCTGCCCGAGCTCAACGGCGACGTGTTCGAGTACACGGTCGATCCGGACGAGATGGCCGAGCACGCGACCGAGCTGAGGGATCTCGGAGTGGACGTGGTCGGCGCCTGTTGTGGCTCGTCCCCCGAGCACATCCGGGCGATCGCCCAGGCGTGGAGCGGCCACTCCTGAGCGATCGTCCCGTTCGGCTGTGCTGCCTGCCGGGCGGTCGGGAGGGATCAGGCGGGGTCGCGCAGCAGCGGCCCGGTCATGCAGTGACCGCCGCCGCGGCCGCGACCGAGCTCGGCGCCGGCGATCGTGTGGACGGTGATGCCCGCCGCCGTGAGCAGATCGTTCGTCACGGTGTTGCGGTCGTAGGCGAACACCTCGCCGGGACGTAGGGCCACGACGTTGTTGGCGCTGTCCCATTGCTGGCGTTCCGTGGAGTAGTCGTCACCGCCGGTGTCGACCACGCGCAGACCGTCGATGCCGAGGGCGCGGGGGATGACGTCGAGAAGCGGATCGGTCTCGGCGGTGACGTGCAGCCCACCACTGGTGCCCGGACGCAGCGTGAAAGGCCGGATGTCGTCGACGATCGAGCGGAAGACCGTCACGACGTCGCGGTCGGCGAACGTCAGGACCGTGTCGAGGTGCATCGCGGAACGCAGCCGCGGCATCCCGGCGACGATCACCTGCTCGGCTTGGCCGGTGTCGAACAGCCGCGCCGCGAGTTGGGTGATCGCCTGCTGCGAGGTCCGTTCGCTCATCCCGATCACGACGACGCCGCCACCGACGACGAGCACGTCGCCGCCCTCGACCGTGGCCGGACCCCAGTCCTTCTCGGGGTCGCCCCAGACGATCCGGGACGCGGCCGGCGTGAACAGCGGGTGGAAGCGGTACACGGCCTTCATCAGGAGGGTCTCGTCATGCCGCGCCGGCCAGTACAGCGGATTGAGGGTGAGCGCCTCGTTCACCCACGTCGTGGTGTCGCGGGTGTAGAGCATGTTCGGCAGGGGCGGCATCACGTAGCTCGCCAGCGCTCCCCTGGTCGAGCGTTCCAGCGACAGCGGCCACGCGCGCTCGGGCAGATCGCGGACGGAGAGCCCGCCGATCAGGTACTCCGCCAGCTTGTCGTCCGCGAGGCTCTCGAGAAACGCGCGCACCTCGTCGACCAGCGTGAGGCCGACCTCGTTCGGTGTCACCTTGCGATCGAGGATCCAGTCCTTGGCGCCCGGCACCGCGAGGGTCGCCGCCAGCACGTCGTGCAGTTCGAGCACCTCGACGCCCTCGGAGACGAGGTGGGCGACGAACGCGCGGTGGTCCTCGCGCGCCCGGTCGACCCAGAGCACGTCGTCGAACAGAAGGTCGTGGTTGTTGGTCGGGGTCAGGCGGTGGCG
>JBDIAG010000678.1:0-2829 GCA_039812305.1 Actinomycetales bacterium
GGGCCGGTCACGTCCTGGGTGGACCTGCTGCACCCCATCGAGACCGCCACCCAGCTGCTGCTCACCGGCTACTACCCGGTGCTGGTCTGGGCGACCTATCTCTTCGCCGGAATGGCGCTGGGACGCAGTCGGTTCCTCCGCGCCGACCAGCCCGCCCGAGTCGTCCTCCTCGCCGGCGGAGCGGCCACGACGCTGATCGCTTACGGCGTGGTGTGGGCCGCGGACGCGACCTGGTCGGTGCAGTCGAGGCTGACGATTCCACCGGACCATCCGAGCGCCGGCGACGCGGACGCCCTCACCGCGTTCTACGGCACCACCCCCACGAACACCGGGTGGTGGCTGCTGACCGACTACCGGCATTCGGGTACGACGCTGGACCCGGCGGCGACGCTCGGAACGTCCTTCGCCGTCCTCGGGGTCTGCCTGTTGCTCACCCGGGCGAATTGGCTCGATCGGGCGACGTGGCCGTTGCGGATGGCCGGCTCGATGCCGCTCACCCTGTACACGACGCACGTCCTGATCGAGTCCTTCCGGCTGACCGACGTGGACGATCGGGCGGCTCTGCTCTCCTGGGCGGTGCAGTTCGCGGTACTCGTCCTGGCGGCGTCGTTGTTGCGTGGCCGGGGCCCACTGGAGCGGATGGTCGGCCGGATCTCCGCGGCCGCGCGAATCGGCTGAGGTCAGGCCGGGGCCGCATCCAGTCGGCACCCGCATCCGGGTTCAGCCGGGGGTGCCGTCCGGCTCGGCGTCCTGCTTCGCGGCCCGCGCCCGCCGGACGCGTTCAGCCCGCTCGGCGCGCATGCGGACGTGCGGATCGTTCATGCCCGTCTGCTGGGCCGGGCCGAGGATGAACAGCAGGGTGTAGATGATCCGCCATCGCAGGCGGTAGCCCAGGCTCAACCCTTCGCTCTCGATCTTGGCCATTCTTCGGTCTCCTCAGGGTGTGAAAGCGGGGGTAGCTGCCGGGCATCCAGCTGACAGCCCAACAGCCGGAAATCGCTGGATGCCCGGCTCTTAACCGGATGCTCGACCCGGTGAGTCGAGGTGGTCGGTGCGGGCGATGACGTCCGTGAGATGGGTGTGCAACGCCCAGAGTTCGTCCCGGCTCATGCCGAGGCGCTGCATGATCGCGGGCGGGATCCGCAGGGCCTGTTCCCGTAGGGCTCGTCCTTGCGGGGTGAGGGTGATGCTCAGCGAGCGCTCGTCGTCGTGGTCGCGGGTTCGGTTCAGGTAGCCGACCGATTATAGCCTCTTCAGCAACGGGGACAGGGTGGGTGGCTCCAACGAGACCAGTCCGCCGAGCCGGCGCACCGACAGGGGTTCGTACTGCCAGAGCGCGAGCATCACCAGGTACTGCGGGTGAGTCAGCCCCATCGGCTCGAGCAGCGGCCGGTACAACGCGATCACGCGACGGGCCGCCACCGCCAGCCCGAAGCACACCTGGTTCTCCAGTGCGAGCAGGTCGACCTCGCCGTCGGCATCCCGCACCGGAGCATCCTGACTCTTCACCACGCCGCAGACGTTAACACACTAATAGATAGGGCACGAATCATTAGTCCACGATTGACGAGCCATGAGAATCCATCGACTCACTAGGAAGTCGAATAGTCGGACGTCCTATCTACCGCTAGCATCGCCGGGTGCCCGCCTCACTCGCCGCCACCGCCCTTTCCGCTCGAGCCCGCGCGATGACCGCCAGCGCCATCCGGGAGATCCTGAAGGTCACCGCCGCGCCGGAGGTCATCTCGTTCGCCGGCGGGCTGCCGGCACCAGAGCTGTTCCCCGTCCGGGAGGTCCGCGAGGCGGCGGACCGCGTGCTGCGCGAGGCCGGGCCGGCGGCCCTGCAGTACTCGACGACGGAGGGGCACCGGCCGCTGCGCGAGTGGATCGCCGCCGGCCAGGGCATCGCCGCGGAGAACGTCCAGATCGTGACCGGCTCGCAGCAGGGCCTCGATCTGCTGGCCCGGATCCTGATCGATCCGGGCGACGTCGTCCTGGTCGAGGCGCCGACCTATCTCGGTGCGTTACAAGCGTTCTCACCGTTCGGTCCGCGGTACGAGGCGATCCACACCGACGACGAGGGCATCAGCGTCGAGGCGCTCGAGGCCTGGCTGGCCGGCGGAGGGCAAGCGAAGCTGCTGTACCTGGTGCCCAACTTCGCCAATCCCACCGGCCGCACCATGTCCCTGGCCCGCCGACGTCAGGTGGTGGAGCTCACCGCCCGCCACGGCGTCCTGGTCGTCGAGGACGATCCGTACGGCCAGCTGCGGTTTCGGGGCAAGGCCGTGCCCAGTCTGTTCTCGATCGCCCTCGAGCGCTGCGGCGGAGACGTCGAGCAGTCGCACGTCGTGCGATGCTCCAGCTTCTCCAAGACTCTCGCGCCGGGCCTGCGCGAAGGCTGGGTGCAGGCGGCCACCCCGATCATCGGCAAGCTCGTGATGGCCAAGCAGGGCGCCGACCTGCACACCCCGACCCTCGACCAGCTGATCGTCACCGAATTGCTGGACGAGGTGCTGCCCCGCCAGGTGGAGCGGGTGCGGACCACCTACGGCGAACGGGCCCGGATCATGACCGGCCTGCTCGACCAGCTCCTCGGGGACACCATCGTCCGCACCGATCCGGACGGCGGCATGTTCTGCTGGGTCGAGCTACCGAACGGCATCGACACGGCGGAACTGCTGCTGCGCGCCGTCGAACGCCAGGTCGCCTTCGTCCCGGGCGTGTCGTTCTTCCCCGCCGAGGACGTGCACAACTGCCTGCGCCTGAACTACACCTGCTCGACTCCCGAACAGCTCGACCGCGGCCTGCGCATCCTCGCCGAGCTGATCG
>JBDIAG010000679.1:0-2822 GCA_039812305.1 Actinomycetales bacterium
ACAAGCCCGGCAGCACCAAAGCCTCGCACCCCGCAGCGTCGGCCACCGCCGCCGTGTCCCGGGCGAAGGCCGCCGAACCGTGCCGGGCGTCATACCCGATGACGATCCGGGGCCCTTCACTGACGACGTCACGGAGATAGGCGACGAGGCCGGCCGTGGTGCGGATGACCACCGCGCGGTTCATCCGGGACTCCCCCGGACCCACCTGGCCCCGAAGGCCCGCCGTCCCGAAGGTCAGTGGCCCGGTGAATGCCGCTCGCACCCTGGCGATCGCCTCGTCGTCGCCACCGCGAGCGGCGGCCACCCATGACTCGATGTGTGCCCGGTCGTTCTCATCCGGATCATGCCCGGCCCACTCCCCGGCCCGCTCCAGCACGACGTTGAGATCCGGCTCTGGCATCGACATGACCTGCAACATACCTGGTGGCGTCTTAGGGGACCGTGAATCCAGGGGTAAGCGGTGAGCCGATGACCTGGGCAGGGTCACGCCCGATGATCACGCCGATCCCAGTCGTCCTCGTTACCAGTGTTCAGATACGAGGACGGAGAACGTCCCGGGCTCGAGCGCCTCGAAGACGTGCGGCAGATCGCCCGGATAGGCCAGGTAGTCCCCCGGGCCGATCTCCACCGGATCGTCGGCCAGTCCCACTCTCGCTCGCCCCGTACAGAGGACGACGTGCTCGACCACCCCCGGCATGTGCGGTTCGGACGCGCGCACCGAACCAGGCTCCGCGGACACCAGGTAGATGTCGCGGCGAGCGTTGGGCGGACAGGCGGACAACACCGTCGCGATGTAGCTGGCCCGCTCGGAGAAGACCGCCGACCCTTCGCCGGCCCGAATGAGCTGCACCTTGGGCTTCCCGGGCTCGACGAGCCGGGCGAACGGGATGTCGAGCGCCACGGACAACGCCCACAGCGTCTCGATGCTGGGATTACCGCTCGCGGACTCCAGTTGGGACAGTGTCGACTTGGCGATTCCGGCGCGCTTGGCCAGCTCGGTCAGCGAGAGGCCCGCCCGCTCGCGTTCGCGACGCAAGGAGAACGCGATCGTGTCCAGCGGTGCGTGCGCCATGTGCAAGCTCCTTGCGTTCGCCAGGGAAGACCACCCGTTCGTCTTGACGAACGGCACTGCCATGTTCATTCTAGAAGGCATGCGTTCGATCTGGCGAACACTCACACCTCAGCTGCGCCGAGACACCCTGGCGATGGCAAGCGCGATCATGGTCGTCGGTATGTCCTTCGGTGCGATCGCCGTAGCCAGCGGCCTCGACTGGTGGGTGCCGTCGGTGCTGTCGCTCCTCGTCTTCGCCGGCGGGTCTCAGTTCATGGTGGTGGGCATCCTCGCGGCGGGCGGTGGCCTTGTGACGGCGACCCTCAGCGCGTTACTCCTCAATGTCCGGCACCTGCCCTTCGGCCTGGCTCTGGGAAACATCGTGGGCGACGGGGCGTTTGCCCGCATCGTCGGTGCGCACCTGCTCATCGACGAGTCGGTCGCCTTCGCCATGGCCAACAAGGACGATCCTTCGCGAGCCCGCGCGGTGTTCTGGTTCCTGGGTGGTCTGGCGTTCGTCCTCTGGAACCTCGGTACCGCGGTGGGTGCCGTCGCGGGACGGGTCATCGGCGACCCTGGCGTCTTCGGCTTGGACGCGGCATTCCCGGCCGCACTCCTCGCGCTCATGCTGCCCTCGCTGAAGGCCCCGCGTACTCGGAACGCCGCACTCCTCGGCGCCGCGGTGGCACTGGCCACGACACCGTTCCTGCCGGCGGGTGTACCTGTTCTCCTGTCCCTCATCGGACTGGTGTGCCTGATTCCCTCGCCCACCGCCTCCGTGACGGTGACCCGGTGAGCATCGCGGCGATCCTCGTCCTCGCCCTGGGGACCTACCTCTTCCGCATCGCGGGGCCGCTGCTGCGTACCCGGTTGAGCAAGGCGCACGGTGGCGATGCGGAACTGCCACCACGTCTCACCGAGTCGCTCTCCACCGCGGCGACGGTGCTGCTCGTGGCCCTCATCGCGTCCGCCACCTTCACCGACGGCGACGGGTTCACGGGCATCGCCGTGCCCGTCGGGGTGCTGACGGGTGAACTGTTGGCCTGGCGGCGGGCGCCCTTCGTCGTCGTGGTCGTCGTGGCAGCAATCGTCGCCGCCGCACTCCGAGTCGTCGGCTTGCCATAGCCGCCGGCATCACATCGACTGACCGTCGCCGCCCATCCTGATGGTGTGCTCCGGATCAACGGCTCCGAACTCGGCTCAACTGAAGTCGAGATCCGCGTTCCGACTGCGCTTGAGCTCGAAGAACAACGGATAGCTGGCGGCCAGCACGATGCCGTCCCACAGCTTGCCCGCCTCTTCCCCGCGCGGCGCCTTGGTGATGACCGGACCGAAGAAGGCGGTGCCGTTGACGTGGATCGTCGGCGTACCGACGTCATCGCCGACGGGATCCATACCTTCGTGGTGAGAGCGCGCTACCGCCTCGTCCAGCGACACGTCGTCCCAAGCGTCGACGAGTTCGGCGGGGAGATTCACCTCCGCCAGCGCTTCGGCCACCAGGTCGCGGCTGATCTCCCGCTGATCGAGGTGAATTCGGTTGCCCATTGCCGTGTACAGCGGCAGGAGAGCCTCGTTCCCGTGCTCCTGCTCGACCTTGATCAGGATTCGCACCGGCCCCCAGGCGGGCTCGAGCATCTTGCGATAGTCATCCGGGATGTCCTTGTCCTTGTTCAGGTAGGCCAGAGACATCACGTGCCAGGTGGTCTCGACATCCCGGACCTTCTCGACCTCGAGCATCCAGCGCGATGTCAGCCAGGCAAACGGGCAGAGC
>JBDIAG010000680.1:0-2814 GCA_039812305.1 Actinomycetales bacterium
GATTCGCCCGGGTGATACCGCCTGGATGACCCCCGTCCGAGCCGGGACGCGCGACACGAGCGACAACCGGTTTGGCTTGGCGGCAGCACCTCAGATACAGTTTCTGGGCACGGCCCGCCAGGGCGTGGCCGGTGTGCGGACGTGGCTCAGCTGGTAGAGCATCACCTTGCCAAGGTGAGGGTCGCGGGTTCGAATCCCGTCGTCCGCTCGGAGGCACTGCCTTGCAGGCAGCCTGCCCCCCGGTGGAGTGGCCGAGAGGCGAGGCAACGGCCTGCAAAGCCGTCTACGTGGGTTCAAATCCCATCTCCACCTCAACAGGTCGCAGCCCCTTTGCGATCGAGGGCGATTGGCGCAGTGGTAGCGCGCTTCCTTGACACGGAAGAGGTCACTGGTTCGAACCCAGTATCGCCCACCGGAAGTTCCTTCACGGGACCCCTGCGACACCGGAAGACCTGAGTCTCCGGTCCGGGTCTCCCTCCTCTCACTCTGGTCGTTTGGGGATTGCCGGTCTGCCCGGGCAAAGGCTTCGGCATCCGGTTGGAGGCTGAACGACCGGATATCGCTGGATGCTCGGCTCCTACGCGGATGCTCGGCTGGTGGCCGGATGCCCAGGCGCCAACTGGATGCCCGCACCGGCAGCGGAAGTGCCCCGCACCTGCCCGCCTTCTTGCGGCGGGACGGAGCAGATGCAGGACCTCATGCGAAGACGGCGGCAACGGCCAGGAGCATGCCGTGGACCAGCCCGGAGGCCACGAAACTCCCGCCTTTGGCCCGGATGTAGCCGAACACCAGCCCGGCGGCCACCGTCCACAGGGCCCAGCCGCCGTGACCGGGAGCCGAGGGCGAGAGGTAGTGCGCGGCTCCGAACAGCACGGAGGCCAGGATCCAGCCCCAGCCGAGATCGGCGCCGAAGAGCCGCCACGGGCGTCCGAAGACGTGATCGGCCCGGGTCTGGACGATGCCGCGGAAGAGCAGCTCCTCGCCGGGCCCGACGACCAGGAGAGCGAGCAGCACGCTGGAGATGAGCGGAACCGCCGGCGAGGTCACGGCGGACACGATGGCGGCGGCGAGCAGTACCGCCACCGCGATCCCCACGTGCGCCGGACGCAGCGAGTCGGCCGTGCCGGGTCGAACCTTGCGGATCACCATCCCGGTCAGTGGAAGACAGCAGGCGTAGACGGCCGCCAGCACGAGTCCGCCGGGCCAGTCGAACGACGACCACCTCAGGATCGCGAGAAGCCAGAACGCCAGCCCGCTGGCCGGGCCGAGGACAGCCAGGGCGGTCAGAGCCGCTTCGATCGGACGTGCCAGATCGCCGAACGTGACGCCGAGCCGGCCGGCCCGCAAGCCCAGAAGGCGCACTGCCAGTAGGGGTATCACCATGAAGGCGAGGATCTGAACCAGCCAGGGCCCACCCAGGGTGGCCTGTTCCCACTGTCTCCACTGCGGGATCGAGCCGGCGATCCAGAGCGCGCCCATGGCGGCCGCCACGATCCCGAGTACCTCCGCGACGGCCCGCGGTCGCGACGGTGCCGAGATCCCGTGCTGCTCATCGGTCACCCGCATGAGTCACCGTAACCATGACCTTGCACCGGACGCCCCACCGCGCATCGCGTCGGCGCGGGCGTTCACCGGGCCGGGCCGGCTCCGACTTCCGTCGTGCGCTGTCGGGCCAGCATGGACAACACGGCCGCGATGACGCAGGTCGCCGCGCCGCCCCACCAGGCGTAGGTGTACTCGCCGAAGACGTCCCGCACGACGCCGGCGCCGAACGCGGCGAGGGCGGCGCCGATCTGGTGGGCGGCGAACACCCAGCCGAAGACGATGGTGCTGCGTTCTCCGAACACCGAGATGCACAGCGCCGCGGTCGGGGGCACGGTGGCGACCCAGTCGAGCCCGTAGATCACGATGAACACGAGCATGCTGACGTGCACCCGCTCGGAGAGCAGCCAGGGCAGGAGCAGGAGGCTGACGCCGCGGAACGTGTAGTAGATCGCGAGCAGTCTGCGCGGGTCGAACCGATCGGTGAGCCAGCCCGACGCGACGGTGCCCACGATGTCGAACACGCCGACGGCGGCCAGCAGACCCGCGGCCGTCGCGGCGGGCATGCCGTGGTCGTGCGCGGACGGAATGAAATGCACGCCGATCAACCCGTTGGTCGTCGCGCCGCAGACGGCGAACGCACCCGCGAGGGCCCAGAACGACCTGTGTCTCGCGGCGAAGACCAGACCTTCGATCGCGCGCCGCATCGCACCGCCCCGACGGCGCACGGGCACGACGTACGTCTCGGGGTCGGCGCCGTAGGGGAGGACGCCACGGTCTTCGGGATAGTCGCGGAGGATCCAGATCGCGAGCGGGATCACCGCCAGCGCCACGCCGCCGATCGTGAGGGAGGCGGGCCGCCATCCGATGCTCTCGGCCATTGCGGCGACCGGTGGCAGGATCAGCAGCTGCCCGGTGGCCTGGCCGGCGGTCAGCACACCCATGACGAGGCCGCGGCGGCTGACGAACCAGCGCTGGGCGACCGTCGCGGCCAGCACGAGCGCCATCGACCCGGTGCCGCCGCCGATGAGCAGACCCCAGAAGACCAGCAGCTGCCAGGAGGCGGTCATGAACACGCTGCCGGCCGCACCGATGGCCACCAGGGCGAGAGCCACGGAGACGACCCGGCGGAGACCGAAGCGATCCATCAGGGCCGCGGCGAACGGGGCCACCAGGCCGTAGAGGACCAGGTTCAGGCTGACGGCGAGCGACATCGCGCTCATCGACCAGCCGAACTCGGTGTTGAGCGGCACCATCAGCGCGCCGGGCGCA
>JBDIAG010000681.1:0-2812 GCA_039812305.1 Actinomycetales bacterium
CTGGGAGCGGCTCGACGCAGTGCTCTGGCCGGGGAGCGCGGCATCTTCGCCCGGCAACTGCACGACGTGGTCTCCCACTCCGTCGGCGTCATCTCGATGCAGGCCGCGGCGGCGCAGGTCTCCTGGCCGGCGAATCCGGCCGCGGTCGACTCGGCTCTGGAGGTGATCGGGACGACGGCCCGGTCGTCCTGTCGGGAGCTGGGCGTCCTGCCCGGCGAGGTCCGTTCCCGGACCGTCGAGGACGTCGTCGCGCTGGTCGAGCGGATCCGGTCCGGAGGCACGCCGGTCGATCTCGTCGCCACCGACGAACTGCCGGATGACATCGCCAACGTCGCCTATCGAGTGGTCCAGGAGTCCCTGACGAACGTCATGCGGCACAGCGCCGGAGCGCCGGCCCGCGTCCGGATCATCCGGACCGGCGCCCCCGCCGACGAGGCGACGGAATGGGTGCACATCGACATCAGCGACGACGGACCCGGGCCGGGGCCGGACGCCGTTCGCGGCTACGGTCTGGTCGGGCTCAGCGAGCGAGTGCAGCAGGCCGGGGGTCGGGTCGCCATCGGTGCCGGCGCGAACGGGCGCGGATTCGTTGTCCGGGCGGAAATCCCGACGGCCCCGACGGGCCCTCCGGAGGCCGGGGGAGCCGCATGACCATTCGCATCCTGGTCGCCGACGACAACCAGCTGCTCCGCGCCGGTCTGGTCACCGTCTTGACCAGCGATCCCGAGCTGGAGGTCGTCGGCGAGGCCGAGGACGGTCGCGGAGCCGTCCGGCTGGCCCTGGCCAACCGGCCCGACGTCGTCCTGATGGACATCCGGATGCCCGGCGTCGACGGGATCACCGCCACCCGGGCATTGGCCCGTCAACTGCCCGACAGCCGGGTCCTGATCCTGACGATGTTCGATCTCGACGACTACGTGACCGAGGCTCTGCGCGCCGGTGCGATCGGCTTCCTGCTCAAGACCACGCCGCCGCAGGCCCTGGTCGCGGCCGTCAAGGCCTGCGCTGCCGGCGAACGAGCCATCAGCCCGACGGTGCTGGAACGTCTCGTCGAGTCGTACCTGACCAGGCCGACGACGACACAGGTGCCGGGTGTCTGCGACCTCACCACCCGAGAGGTGGAGGTTCTCGCGGCCATGGCGCAAGGCATGTCGAACGCGGAGATCGCCGCCACCTTGTACGTCGCCGAGACGACGGTGAAGACCCATGTGGCGCGCATTCTGGCCAAGCTCGGCGTCCGCGACCGGGTGCAAGCCGTCGTCGTCGCGCATCGGGCCGGGATCGCGGGCACCTGAGCCCGACCGAAGCGCATGCCGGAGCCCCGCCGTTCCGGCGCCTATGGACCGTGGCCGGCTTCACCGTCCCGGAGGACGATCGAGATCTCGGTGGCCAAGGCGGTCGGACGTACCGACCTCGGCCGGGAGGGCACGGGCAGCAGGACGCTGGCCAGCGCGGAGTCGTCGAGCGGCGGCGAGATGAGGAGACGCAGGCGAG
The DNA here is from genome assembly GCA_039812305.1 of Actinomycetales bacterium. Classification (GTDB taxonomy): domain Bacteria; phylum Actinomycetota; class Actinomycetes; order Actinomycetales; family CAWJMD01; genus JBDIAG01. The sequence goes on from JBDIAG010000681.1 coordinate 1,495, forward strand.
CGTCCACCGCGGATGGGAACCACACCGCGATGCGGTCGATCCTGGTGCAGATCGAGAACGCGATCCAGGACCCGGACGGCGACCGTGACGTGGGCGGGCGTGCCTTCGACGGGGACGAGACTCACGTCCACGCCGGCCATCCGGGCCGTCCGCAGTCGCCATCGCAGCGCCTCGTCCAGGAGGCCCGGCAGGGCGAGCTCGTCGCGAACCTCGGCGAGCATGTGGGTGGCGCACTGTCGCGCGGCCGCGTCGTAGTGGGAGATCGTCGCGAACTCGTCCAAGGCCGGGAGGAGGCGGTCGACGATCAGGCCGGTCAGGTCGGTTCGGACCATCGCGGACGCCCGCTCGAACTGGACCTGTCTAATCGTCGCCGCGAGTTGCTCACGGACGCTATGGATCTCGTACTGGTGCCGGCGCACCATCGAGGCGAGGAAGACGACCACCAGGGCCAGGAGGATCGCGGCGCCATAGGAGCCGGTGGGTTGCCACCACGGCACCGGGGAGAGCATCGCCGACCACACCGTCGCGGCCGGCAACGGCAGGAGCAGGGCAGCCGCCACCCGCGGCGGAGTGACGGCCACGAGCAGTACTTGTGAGACGGACAACAGGCCGATGATCCAGGAGTTGTAGTTCAGCAGGGCGGTCGGTTCGGCGAGGCTGAGGCTCCAGGGGACGATCAGCAGGACGCCGACACTCCAGGCCACCAGCAGTGGGACCGTCGGCGGGCGGCTGCGCAGGTGCCGGGCCAGCCAGACGGTGAAGGCGCACACTCCGGCGAGGATGAGGAGCTCCGTCAGCGCCGTCGGGTCATCGGCCGAATAGCGCAGCCCCAGCCACGCGTTGACCGCCAGTCCGACGATCGCGGCGAGGCTGATCGCGTCGAAGTCGCTCACCGCCTCCAGCGTCTTCCGGTGGACTTCGGAGATCGCGTTCGGGTCGGCGACCTCGGGGCGAGGGACGGCCAGCACCAGACGCGTGCCCCCTCCCGGCCTCGACTTCACCTCCACTGAGCCGCCGAGACGAAGAAGCGGGTCCTCGATCGAATTGCGCATTCCCCAACCGGCCGGACCACTCATGCCCGTTCCCCGATCGCGGATCTCGACGAGGACGTGGTCTTTGGCCAGCGTGCAGCAGACTTCGGCCGAGTCCTCTCGGGAATGCCGATGCACGTTGCGCAGCGCCTCGTCCACCGCCCGCTCGATCGCGTCGGCGGCCTGGGGGTCGAGTCTCGTGTCGCGTGCTTGCGGTGTGCATTTGTCGTCCACCCGGATGCGGGCTCTCAGCCTGGCCAGGTCCACGAGCTCCCCGACGGTGGTGG
>JBDIAG010000682.1:0-2811 GCA_039812305.1 Actinomycetales bacterium
ACACCGAATCCATGCTGGCGCTTCTCAAGACTTTCTGGGTCGCCGTCCGCAACACTTTCCCCAGCGCTTGGGGGCAAACGCCACGACGCTCACGGCTTATGCATGGCGTCGGCGTCACCAGTATGGGGTTCCTGATGGACGCCATCACGGATCGCTACGCACACCTTCGCATCCCTGATCTGGGTGACTTCGAACATGACCTTGCTGAAATCGCAGACTTGTGCAGTTGGACCGAGGGTACGTGGCGGTTCGCCCCTACGCTTCACCGCAAGTGGAACGACCTTCAAAACACACCGCGAGACACGCAACTTCTCACCAACTACTTGCTCGCCAAGTACCGTGCCCGCACGTTTGGCCGTCGCGTGCGCAAGCAGTGCCGGGCCTAGCCTCTATGCCCATCGGCGATGGAGGTCGGCGGGAGTACTCGCCACGACGGAAGGTCGTGTTCGGTGCTGAGAAGGATCGCCGCGCAAGAGGCTGCGCCAGGGTTGAATCCCTCTCATCCGCTGGAACGAGCGAGGATGTGCCTGACTTGGGCCACTTTTCGGGCTGTTCGAGGTCGGCAGGTCGCTGACTTGTGGTTCTATTGCCAGGAGTGGTGGATTGTGCGCACTAGTCGCAATGCCGCGCAGTTAAGGGTGTGGCCTGTGGTGCAACTGTGACACGCGGTGGCGGTGTGTCGGGTATGGGAGCAACGGAACTCCCGGGTAGTGAGTGGGTTGTCCTGCAAGACACCCCGGTTCCCAGAGAGTTCCGTTGCCTTCTCATCCTGTCATGGCTGGCCTGTCGCCGAGCGTGGTGGGCCCGTTCGCGGCGGGTCATCTCGGTGAGTTGACCCGGATCGTCTCCTGCGACCTGGTTGATGCGGCCATCGACGCTGCCCGTGCCGCCCAGCGCCGGGTGCGGGTCCTGCCGTCGCGGGTGGTGGTGTACGTGGTGTTGGCCGGGGTGCTGTTCACTGGCACCGGTTACCGCGGGGTGTGGTCGCGGCTGGCCGCAGGGATCGGCCTGACGGCGGCGGTGGCGCCGGGTAGTTCGGCGTTGTCCCAGGCCATGCGCCGGATCGGGCCGGCACCGTTGCGGGAGTCGTTCGCCTTGCTGCGAGGCCCAGCAGCCGGGGACGCCCGGTGGCGGGGACTGCTGGTCTGCGCGATCGACTGCACGTCGATGTTCGCCCCGGACACTGCCACGAACGCGGCGGCGTTCGGTCGTCAGACCGGCCGGCCCGAGGCACCGGCTGGGTATGCCATGGTGGCTCAACACCTGCTGACTATGCCGACCGCTCAGGCCGCAACAGCACCCCTGACCTGCGCTGATACCTCAAACATCGGGATAACCAGAAGGTCGGCATAAACCTGTACTCCGAGATCGACAGGGACGACGATTTCCGCAAGCCCGGTTCGCTCCGGATGGAGTTCGGCCGGGTCGGCAAGCCGCTGTTCGAAGTAGCCGCGCACAGTCCGATGCAGCTCCAGGTAGGCATCCGGCGAGCGATGCCGGAACTCGGCCTGGAACGGCTCCCGGACGAGGTCGTGCAGATACAGGCCGACCGAGCCGTGCCGGACGTATGGTCTGGACGCCAGCCAGTCCACACCTCGCCGGCACGCTCGCCGACGATCAGCCGCAGTAGATCCTCGGTGAGCCGGGCAGCGTGCGCACAGGTCGCCAGTCCCTGTCGGTGGGCCTGATCGGGGACGTCGTCCATGATCATCCCGCACAGCCGCCCGACCACATCCGGGGCGTCTGCAAGCTCAATGATGCCCGTCCGCCGGCGATTGGCCTCGGCCAGCAGCACCAGTGCCAGCGGATGGCCCCGGCCGAACCCGGCCAACGCCGCCCGGTGCCGTTCGCCGACCCCAGACCGGCCAGCAGCGCGTCGCTGTCGTCAGTGTCCAGGCCGGTGAGTTCGTGTTGGACGGTCAGTGCGCGCGCCAGCCGGCGTCCAGCCACCACTGATCGGACGGCGTCTCGTGTCCAGCCAGCACGGTCACCGAGCCGAAGGGCAGGGAGGGCAGGAGCACGGTTCGCAACAGTCGTCCAGCGGCGCCAGCAGTTCGTAGCCGTCGATCAGCAGCAGCACCGGGTCGGCACCGATACCCGCCGCGGCGAGCCATTGGGCGAGCGCATCCGCCGGGGCAGACGATGTCACGCCCGTCCTGTCGCAGCACGGTGCGTCCGACCGAGTGCCCGAACCGGTCGACGGCGTCCAGCAAGGTGGTCTTGCCGATCCCGCCCGGACCGTGGACGAGGTGGGCGCGGGCGACGGAGGTCCGATCCAGTGAGGCGGCAATGGCGCGAAGAGTTTCCGCACGTCCGACGAAACCATCAGCCGTGCAGTCGTTATCCCGGACTCGATCCCAGGGATTTCATTGCGGGCGTGAAATGCGGGCGTCAGGAGGGCGCGGCATCCCGGCTTTCGCCGGGACGACGAGTTCAGCGGGGATGGCCACGGGTTCGTCCGGTCGGTTTCGACCAGCGTGTGTAGATCACGTCCTCACGTCAGGGGCCGGACGACCGCGGCGGCCGGGATCGTGCCGAATCGCTGGTCGGTGACGGTCAACTCGACCGGCGTGGTGGTCAAGGTGAGTGCGCGGGTGATCCAGCCGTCGGTGAGAGTCCACTGGACGTTCCGGTTGACCGCGCTCAGGCCGGAGGACGGCTCGAAGTGCACCATGCCGTCCACCGATGCGCGCAGCACCCAGGTGCTGTCCGGGAGCAGGGCGCCGGCATCGGCGGTCGTGCTGTCGCCGGCGGCCGCGACACCGATCGGCATGGCCACGACATCGGTGAGCCTGTCATCGTCGGCACCGG
>JBDIAG010000683.1:0-2797 GCA_039812305.1 Actinomycetales bacterium
CCATCCACCGTTTCGCTGGCAGCGCGACTATGCCGAGCAATTCGTCGACGGAGTCATGAAGATCGCCGCCGATTCGGGTCTGGCGATCGCGGTGGAGAACATGTATCCCTGGCGGGTGGGAAACCGCGAGATACCGGCCTATCTACCCGATCACGACCCGAGCGACGAGGACTATTCCGATATCACCTGGGATCTCTCGCACGCCTCCACCGCGGGCGCCGACAGCCTCGCGACGGTACGCCGGATGCTGGCGGAAGGACGGATGCGGCACCTGCATCTGGCCGATGGCTCGGGGTCGATGAAGGACGAGCATCTGCCACCCGGGATGGGCAATCAGCCGTGCGCCGAGGTGCTTGCGGCGCTGACCGAAGGTGGCTTCTCCGGGTCGGTGGTGCTGGAATTGAACACTCGACGGGCCAAGAATCCCGATCGCCGCGAGGAAGTGTTGCGCTATTCCCTCGAATACGCCCGTGAACACCTTGGTCAGGCGTCCACCACGGCGTCGTCGCGGGCGTAGTCTGCCCCAATGATGACCACAGTGCTACGTCGGGCGATTCTGACCGCCGCCGGTAGTGAGGGATTGCGCAATATCGTCGAGAATGTCCCGTTCTCCCGCGACGTGGTGCGACGTTTCGTCGGTGGTGCGTCGGCGACGGAGGCGGTCGGGGCGGCGGCCGGGCTGGCCGGCCAGGGATTGCGGGTCACGATCGACCACCTCGGTGAGGACACGACGAACCGGGCCGATGCCGAGGCCACCAGGGACGCCTACCTGAACCTCCTCACGCAGTTGGACGAGAGCGGGCTGACCGCCGGCGGCAAGGTCGAGGTGTCGGTCAAGTTGTCGGCGGTGGGTCAGTCGCTCGGGCCGGACGGCCCCGCCGTCGCGACGGACTTCGCTCACCAGATCTGTTCGTCCGCGGCGGAGGTGGGCACCACCGTCACGATCGACATGGAGGACCACACCACCACGGATTCCACGCTCGCCACGATCAAGGAGCTGCGCCAGGACTTTCCCTGGGTCGGTGCGGTCCTCCAGGCCTACCTCTACCGCACCGAGGGCGACTGCAAGGATCTCGCCGGGCCGGGGTCCAGAGTCCGGCTCTGCAAGGGTGCCTACCGCGAGCCGGAGTCCGTCGCCTACCAGTCGAGCCAGGATGTCGCGAAGAGCTACGTGCGCTGCATGAGCATCCTGATGGCCGGCCAGGGCTACCCGATGCTGGCCACGCACGACCCTCGCCTGATCGAGATCGGCGGCTCTCTGGCGGCCAAGAACCACCGGGCGGCGGGCAGCTTCGAGTATCAGATGCTCTTCGGCATCCGCCCGGACGAGCAGAATCGGCTGGCCGGGCTGGGGGAGACCGTGCGAGTGTATCTGCCCTATGGTTCCCAGTGGTACGGCTACCTGATGCGGCGGATGGCTGAGAAGCCCGCCAACACAATGCTTTTCCTGCGGGCGTTGTCGTCGCGGAAGTAGCCGCCGGGCCACGGTGGACGTCGGAGCATTTCGAGATGGGAGCTGAATGAGCGAGCAGACCCGGGAGCGGGTGGCTGTGCTGGGCGCCGGTGCGATGGGGGAGACCCTGCTGGCCGGTCTGTTGCGGGCGGGTTGGCAGCCGTCGGACGTGGTGATCACCGAGCGCCGGGTGGATCGGGCGGCCGAACTGACGCAACGGTACGGCGTGAAGGTGCTGGAGAACCCGGAGGCGGCCGCCTGGGCGGACACCGTGGTGGCGGTGGTGAAACCGCAGGACCTGGATGCCCTGCTGAGCGAGATCCGACCGGATTTCCGGGCGGATTCCCTGCTGGTCTGCATCGCCGCCGGCATTCCGACCACCTACATCGAGTCCCGGCTGCCCGAGGGCACCCCGGTCGTGCGGGCGATGCCGAACACCCCGGCCCTGGTCGACCAGGGCATGGCCGCGATCTCGCCCGGGAAGAACTGCACCCCCGAGCACCTCGGCCGGGCCCGGGCGCTGCTCGAGGCCACCGGGAAGGTCGTCGACGTCGCCGAGTACCACCAGGATGCGGTGACCGCCCTCTCCGGCTCGGGTCCGGCGTACGTCTTCTATGTCGTCGAGGCGATGATCGAGGCGGGTGTGCTCCTCGGCCTGCCCCGCGACATCTCCAAGGAACTGGTCGTCCAGACCGTCTACGGTGCCGCGACCATGCTGAAGGAGACCGGCGAGCATCCGACCGTGCTGCGTGAGCAGGTCTCCAGTCCGGGTGGCACGACGATGTCGGCCGTGCGTGAATTGGACGACCATCGCGTCCGGGCCGCCTTCCTGACCGCGATCGAGGCCGCCCGCGATCGGTCCAAGGCGTTGTCCTCCGGTCACATCTGAGGTGGCGGCCACCCCTCTGCCACCAGACGACCACCTGCACACCCAGTTGAGCTACGACGCCCGGGACCGCGGCGACATGGAGAACGCCTGCCGGATGGCGCTGGCCCGGGGCATTCCGGCGGTGGCGTTCACCGAGCACGTCGACTTCTCGGACTGGACGCCGCACGACCGGGCCGGCGAGGTGATCGACTATCGCAACGTGCATCACAACTACGCGCCGTTCGATGTGGCCGGCTACATCGAAGAGCTGGAACGCTGCCGGCGGCTGTTCCCGGAGCTGCGGATCCGCAGTGGGATCGAAGCCGGGGAGCCGCATCTGTTCGAGGCGAGCCTGAACTCGCTGCTGGACGGCTACCGTCCCGATCGCGTGCTCGGATCGCTGCACGCGATCACCCTCGACCGCACGTTGCGCTACGCCCACCAGGGCATGCGCGAACTCGGCCCGGACGAGCTGA